>NZ_JACJRY010000027.1:0-85904 GCF_014697485.1 Anabaena sp. FACHB-83
CCTCTAAACTATCACTAACTGTCTCAAACCCTTATGGCTCCGTTTTTACGAAGATATCAAAGTTTTGCCTCAAAGCTTTGAACAATCTGGCTTTGGAGTTTTCGGACAAGTCTATTCAGATCGACCGATGGTTGAGATTCCAAATTCTGGGCGTAATCAATCGCCTCTAATTTACCCAAAATCAGAACAGCAGCAGCCCCAGTTGGTATCTTCTCCTCAACTTTCGTACCATCGGTTTTGCGGTATCCCCAATAAAAACTATTATTTCCAGAAGCCGCTTCTAGTAACACATCCAGCGAGTTGAATTTAACTATCTCCAGTGCTGGCATATAATGAAGGCGGTAAAATCCAGATTTCTCATTAGCCTGCATTCTGGATATTTCACCCCGCAATTGCTGTCCCCACAATGCCGCCGCTAACTGTCGCCAGCCTGTAAGAGTAGGCGCACCCTCTACTGAGGAGTAACTGGACAGATGGTCTATATTGTAGTCAGTACGGGAAAGCTTTTCTAAGTACACTTCTCGAATTTGGGCAACTTGCGCCTTTACTTGCTGTACCTCCGATATCTGATTACCTGGAATTTGTTGCTTCCATCCAACCATTAATGCAACCGCCCCAATAACAGACAACGCACTAACAGTCGAACACACCGTCCACAAGGTAACATTTACTTTTTGTCTTCTTCGACTTGGTTGTTTATTTCGTACAGGTGTAGGAGTAAACATAATTTACCCCTCACGTATTATCAACAACCAACTGCAACTGAGGGCGCTTGTTTAACTCGCGTGCGATCGCAATTCCTGCACCACCCACAACTATCCCGGTTAGTAGTAACAGAGGGTGCAAGGCAAGCGTGGCCCCCACTCCCAATAGCTGTCCTACCATCCCAGAAACACCCAGGTTCATCAACAAACCACCCGCAGTGTTAACCAAAAAGTCAAATGCTGCACTCATACTTACTCCCTGGTAAACCAAATAACTACTAGTGCCAGAATGAAACCAACTAATTCACCTATGCCTACACCCACCAAAATTGGCTGGATGCTGTAAATCTCCTGTTTATCCTGCGTTGGGGGAATCGTTACCCATGTCCCAACCACAGTACCAGCTACTACCGAAAGTAAATTTATACCAACTGCTTGGGTAGATGTTTTTCTCAAATTAAGTAAACTTTCATCCCGTATTCGATAACAGATGGGTAGCATCTGGCTAACTATTTCTTCGGAGATTGCCCGGTTTTCGGCTGCGAGGACTTCAACTGTCTGGGCTGCGGTGTCGATGTACCGACCAACAGTGGATGAGTCTCTTCCCCCCAGTTCACCTTGCCGAAAAAATCGTTATCAATGCGCGAATTGATTCGCTCTTGCGCCTGGTCGTAACCAGCCGCAACGGAAGTATTACCTTCAGCCAGCGAACTACTGCCATGAAAAACAAATTCTTCTAGAGCAAGTGTGGAAGATTCAAGCACCACTTTATGGCGTAATTCTCCTAACTGAATACCCCTGTCTGCATCCCGGTACAGTATTCCTACAAAACTATCGGGAGAAGCTTGTTCTGGATCTACGCCAAATCGTTGTTTAATATACTCGCGCTTGTCGAACTTATGTTCGCCTACTTCTGATTTGCGATCGCGCATTGCAATCAAGTGCTGGGCAGCTTCTTCCAAGGACATACCTTCACGAGAAGCTATCTCTTTAAGTTGAACTAATTGCTGTTCGATTGTTTCGTCAAGCGTATCATTTGGCTGTAAAGCTAAATCTAACAACCGACAGCAGGTACGTACTACATCAGGCGACACCTGCAAAGTCTCTGCCACTTTGTTGATATGCTTCATTGCGCTCAATTCTCCTAACTACTGATTGCACAATTGGGTTGTTTTTTTCTTCATCAGATATATGCTTGGTCAAAAAGTTATAAAGGGTTAAGCCATTGACTTTTTGTAAATAAGCATCTAAGCCACCAGCAGGAATTACTTGCTGTAAATATTCCTTATACGTCAACCGCCGAATTTTGGTAGCAACGTAGAAAACATCAGCAATCTCAACTGTTGCTGCATCAAAATATCCTCCCCGCTTTCGCGGTTTTACTATACCGGCATAGGGATACCACTTTTGTAAAGCAGAGATTGAAATCCCGTATCTTTCGGCAAGTGTTTTTTGGGTGTAGATAACGTTTTCACATATCATCAAACTCAATTCCAAGTGAAAGACAACATCAATGAGAAGCGAATTAAACTAGTAAATTACTAAACTGTTTGTAGATTAGAAAATAATTTACCAAATATGCCAGTTTAGTACAGGTATAGCTCAACTCAAATACATTTATAGTTCAACCTAGCTCCAAATAAACTGCACACTAGCCAAGTTACATACTGCCTGTTGATAATGCAAGCACGTTTGTATATATGAGTAAAAAAATGAAAAAACAACTTTTTTGAGAAAAAAGCACTCTAACAGAAATTCATAGCCAAAAGTGAAATGATTTACATCAAAATCAACTGTTACTTTTCTATCTGTAAAGTTTCAGGTTTAATCTTGTAATGCCAAAATTTTAATAACTCCAAATACAGGATGTTTGTCAAATCTTGAAGTTATTTGATTGCAAGTTGCTAAAACAATGGGTTTGATAGCAAAATGCCACGCTTTACCATAGTCTGAGATTAAAATATAATCGTCTGATATTGCTGCGTTTCACGGACAGCTAGTGGTAAAATTTATAACTAACACTAGGTGAGAAGTCCGGTACTTTAGGTGTGTATGCTATGGCAGCAATGCCTTTCGGATGATAAAACGCAAAGTGCCATTGTACTTATGTAGGACAAAATGCCAGCAATCAACCTTGAAGCCGGACAAATCGTTCGGGTACGCTCCCGACAGTATCTTGTAGAAGATGTAGTTCTTGGGCCGTCTGCTGAGGAAGACACCTTAGTTCGCCTTTCGTGTCTAGATGACGATGCACTAGGAGCTCCTCTGGAAGTTTTGTGGGAGAGAGAAGTTGATGCTCAGTACATAAGTGCAACTAATTGGGATGTAGTTGCCAGCCGAGGATTTGACGATGCACGGCTATTTTCTGCTTATCTGCACACATTGCGTTGGAACTGTGTTACCTCAATAGACCCAAAATTATTTCAAGCACCTTACAGAGCTGGAATTGAGGTAAAAGCTTATCAGCTAGAGCCGCTACGTAAAGCTTTACTGATGCCTAGAGTGGCTTTGTTTATTGCTGATGATGTTGGTTTAGGAAAAACCATTGAAGCTGGGCTGATCCTGCGTGAAATGTTGATGCGCCAAAAAGTGAGGCGCGTGATCATTTCCTGTCCCCCATCGGTGGTACGACAATGGCGCGATGAAATGGAGAGCCGATTTGGACTCACTTTTATGATTTTTGATCGGGAGTTTGTTGCCTCCCGTCGCCAAGAACGTGGCTATGGAATTAACCCTTGGACAACGCACAACCGCTTTATTATTTCTCATGCGCTACTCCGAGATGAAACCTATGCTGCACCATTACGTGATTGGTTAGGTGATTTTTCTGCTGCATCAATGCTGATACTTGATGAGGCTCATAACGCCGCCCCAGCAAGTGGTGCCAAATATGCTGTTGATTCTCAACTGACACGAACTGTCCGTGACTTAGCACCTCGGTTTGAGCATAAGCTGTTTCTGTCTGCCACTCCCCACAACGGCCACTCTAACAGCTTTGCCGCATTACTAGAAATTCTTGACCCACAACGGTTTTGTCGAGGCGTACCCGTTCGCAACCCAAAACTACTTGATACTGTGATGGTAAGGCGATTAAAACGCGACCTCCGGGAAATAGGAGAAGATTTTCCTAATCGCCAAGTTATTCCCATAGTTATTGATGGGCTACCTGCAAATGCTCCAGAGTTAAAGCTGTCTCGATTGTTACAAGAATATCGCCAACTACGTGAGGAGCGGTTAAAAGATACATCCAAATCCACTCAAAAGTCAGCGATGCTTGTTGTCACTTCTCTGCAAAAACGCCTACTCTCCTCTATCGAAGCATTTGCTAGAACTTTAAAGGTGCATCGTACTGCAATTGAAAAGCAAGCTGCTTCTACTTCTAATACAACTAAATTGTCACGTAATTTACCGCTACTATGGGAACCTCCAGGTGCTGATGATGACCGCGCTGAACTGGACGAAATAGAAGTACAGGCAGAAGAAGATGCTCAGATGATAGCAGCGACTAGTCAAGTTACGACCTCTGCACTTACAGCCCGCGAACTAGAACTACTAGAAGAAATGTCTGAGACTGCAAATGCTGCACGTTATCAGCCAGACCCCCGCATCAAAGAACTAGAAAATTGGATTCGTAGTAATCTGTGTCCAGATTTGGGCGAACCAGGGGCTACTTGGAATGACCGCCGAGTAATTATATTTACTGAGTATACAGATACAAAACGTTACCTCCAACAACAATTAGAAGCGTTGATTGCAGGCTCAGACCGAGAGCATGAACGTATCGATGTATTTCATGGTGGTATGAGCGAAGAACGTCGAGAAGCAATCAAACTTGCTTTTAATACTGACCCGTCTCGTCATCCTCTACGTATCCTTATTGCCACCGACGCAGCACGGGAGGGGGTAAACTTACAAAATAACTGTGCTGATTTGTTCCACTTTGATGTTCCCTGGAATCCCAGCCGTATGGAACAGCGCAACGGGCGGATTGACAGAAAACTGCAACGATCGCCTATTGTTCGCTGTTACTATTTTGCACTGCCACAGCGAGCCGAAGACCGGGTACTAGATATCTTAATTAAAAAGACAGCAACCATACAAAAAGAACTGGGTAGCCTTTCCCCAGTAGTAGAGAAGAATTTATCAAGATTGCTGGAAGGGGGTATTCGCCATGAACAAGCAAATTCAATTGCTGAGGTGATCAAAAAAGTAGACCAGTCTGAAACTCAAGCCAACGCTTTCTCCCAAGTAGTTGATGAAGAATTGGAGGAAATTAGACTCAGGAAAGAGCAATTGGTTAACCAAGTGGCACAACTTCAAGAAATGCTCAAAACTTCGCAGGATTGGTTGGGATTGGATGACCGCCATTTTCGGGATGCTATTTCCGCTTCCTTGGAAATTTTGGGAGTCAGTTCCCTTGCACCTGTGGATGCTAATGAGGCAGCTAATGACCCTACTACTGCACGTTGGATAGTACCATCTCTTAACCAACGCTTGGGAGCAGACCCCACCTGGGCTAGTACCCTTGATACCTTAAGAATACCGCGAAAACACGGTCAAAAACCTTGGGAATGGCGGCGGGAAGCTCCTATTCGTCCGGTAATTTTCCGTGACTCTGGTACTTTGGATGGCGATGTAGTTCACTTGCATTTGGAACACCGATTGGTACAGCGATTGCTGGGACGCTTTTTATCGCAAGGTTTTACCCATGATGAATTAACTCGTGCTTGCGTGTGTCTCACGGATGAACCTTTACCCAAAGTGTTAATTTTAGGACGTTTATCTTTGTATGGCGATCGCGCTACTAGATTACATGATGAAGTAATTGCTGTGGCTGCGGAATGGTCAGACCCAGTAACTAGAGGGCGTAAAAAGTTACAAGCTTTACCAGAAGGACAAAAGGATGATGTTTTAGCTTTACTGGAAACTTCCTTGGCTTCTCCCCGGTTGCGAGAGGTTCCCGCATCAGTGAGACAACGCTTATGCCAAGCTACATCTCAGGACGTGGGAGAGTTGACACCACATTTACACAAACGCGCCGAGGTGCTAGCTGAACGCGCTAAGAAAAAGCTGACAGCCAGAGGACAAAAGGAAGCTGAGGAAATGAAGAAGATTTTAGAAGAACAACGCGATCGCATTCTTAAAACTAAACAAGAAACCGAACAACCCCTACAGCTTTCATTATTTCCTGAAGAAGAATTGCGTCAGTTAGAAGCAGACCGTCGCCATTGGGATAAGCGGCTAAATATGTTAGCCCAAGAGTTGGTACGCGAACCAGCACGAATTGAAGCAATTTATGAAGTGAAGGCAGTACGGGTAGAACCTGTAGGTATAGTTTATTTGTATCCAGTTAGCGGTTAGTTGTTAATTTGCAGTAATTGATTCTTAAATCTATGACTTATGCTGAAATTTTTTCAACAGAAACTTGATACATAATTGTCTCTTTTAACGAATCTGCTGCAACTGCTGCAATAGTTTCCCAATCTTCTTGTTTCAACAACACCGCCAGCAATTCGCGCAGTATCTCTCGATTAGAGATAAACTCTTCCCCGTAAAGTTCATCTTTTCCCAAAACAATGAGTATCTGTTCTCTGACTTCTGGTGTAGGTAGTCTTAACCTTTGAAGTAATCTATCTCTTGCAGTTTTTACCGCAATTTTTGTAGCTGTTCCTAAATTCCAATTATTCAGCAGCAACCGCACTTCTCGATTAAGAGAAACTCGTAAAGTTGTTAAACGTCCTAAAAGTTCAAAGTTAAGCATGAGGTCGCCAAATCCAGAACCCCAATCCAAGCCAGCACCAATCTTACCACCTACTTTATCTTCTGCTTCAACAGCTTTTTTCAACCATTTTTCATCAAATAATAAATCCATCGGATTTACTGCATTTTCTTGATTAAAAATGCTTTGAATATAATTAGGTTCTTCCTGATTCATTAACTTCACCTCGCTACCTTATTCAGAAGAACGGCGAACTCCATACTCAAAATAAACTAGGTCTTCGTAATCTTCATCCTCTCCTAAATCAATCATCCCTTGATTATCATAAAATTCTTCTGCTCCTGGTAGCGAATGCAACCCAACTCTACCCTCATAACCTAGTTCTATACTGCGGTTTCTGGCAAATGCTAAGAGTGCAGTACCAACGCCTTTTAATTTGGGCGGGCGTTGAATAAATTCCCGGTTCCAAGGCGCAGAAGCAATTCCATCAATGTATACTAACCGTTTACCCTCACTGATACGCGAACCGTGCATTTGAGTTTCAATCAGCATTAACCCTTGAGTTTTGCCTTCGTACTCAATTGCATAGCCTTCGCGGTTTGGCTGTCTGTGAATAACGAACTGAAGTTTAAACTCCCAGTCCCAAAATTTATCTTCTTGTGCGTACAATCTTAATTGTTCTTTCCACTCTGAGGCATAATCATTGACGTGCTTTTGCACTAATTCTACTAAATCTGCTTCCACGGTCATGCTATCTTGACCGCGAATTAGTTGTATTTTTGTTCGCATCGCACCAATATCATGTGCATTAGCAGACTTTGATGTTATCAGATAAAGTAAACAAACTGTACCAGACTCAAAGACCGCAAAGGAGAAACGATGGCAATTGACCCAGAAATCACCAGACACAAAGAGTGGTTGGGTTTTCTCCAGCCTGTAGGGTTGGTGGTATCTCCCCCGGCGTTGGTGAAGGCGCAGGCGGTGGTCAACCGGAATGTTGTAGATTTGCAACAATCTTTGCTGGCTGCGGTTGATGAAGATGGCTTGATTGCTGATTTTCCCGCTTTTACGGTCAATGTATTAGGTTGGGCTGAGAGTGACCTTGTTAAACCATCACCAGAATATGAGATAGCTTTACCTGATTACAGCGAAATTCTTGCGCCTACCTATATTGTCCCTGACCTAGATAGCGACAAGCCGCAGATTTTGGTGCAAATAATTTCTCCTGGTACTGAGTTGGATGTAGTCGCACCAGAATTAACTAAGTCTAGCAGTGGTTGGCACGCCAGCCCCCAGGCTAAATTTGAGCGGTTGCTGCGGGAGACGCAAATACCCATAGGTTTATTGTGTAATGGCGGGTTGCTGCGTTTGGTGTATGCGCCACGGGGCGAGTCTTCTGGACATTTGACCTTTCCAGTGCAAGCGATGTGTGAGGTGTCTGGAAGGCTGATTTTAGGGGCGATGGAAATGCTGTTATCGGCATTTCGGGTGTTTAGTGCTACTACAGGTCGTTCTTTAAAAAATTTGTTGGAAGACAGCCGTAAGTACCAAGCAGAAGTTTCTACAACCTTGGCTAACCAAGTGCTGGATGCTTTGTGGGAACTGCTGCGTGGGTTTCAGATGGCGGATGCGGCAGTTGATGGTAAGTTATTAGGTGAAATTGCTGCTACAGATCCACAACACATTTACGGTGGATTAATCACTACGCTGATGCGACTGGTGTTTTTGCTCTACGCTGAGGACGAAGGGCTAATGCCACCAGACGATATTTATCAGCGTAACTATTCTGTAACTGGCTTGTATGAACGGCTACGTGAAGATGCTGGAAACTACCCCGACACGATGGATCAGCGTTATGGGGCGTGGGCATGGCTGTTGAGTTTATTTCGCTTAGTTTATGATGGCGGCGGACAAACACCAGAGTATTTACCAGCACGGCATGGTCAGCTTTTTGACCCAGATGAATATGCGTTTTTGGAAGGTCGCCCACGCAGTAGTAAGTTTCTGGCGGGTCAAGCAATCGAGCCTCCGCGAATACCCGATGGGGTAATTTATCGGTTGTTAGAAAAATTACTAATTTTAGAAGGGGAACGGCTATCTTATAGATCCCTAGATGTGGAGCAGATTGGCTCGGTATATGAAGGCATTATGGGTTTTGCTGTGGAACAGGCAGAAAGTCCTAGTATTGGAGTTTACAGTAAACCCAAGGGATCAAAGGTTTCTACAACGGTGGTAGTTGATGTAGCAGCGATTTTGGCAGCGAAATCGGGCGATCGCCAAAAGTTACTCAAGGAATTGGCAAATTGCGAAGTATCAGGTAATGCTCTCAAGGAACTGAAAGCAGCGCAGTCATTGGAAGATATAGCGATCGCACTAGGTCGGAAGGTATCACGGCAAACACCAAACTTATTGCCTGTGGGTTCGCTGTACTTGCAGCCAGGGGAAGAACGCAGGCGTTCTGGTTCGCATTATACGCCCAGGTCACTGACTAAACCGATTGTGGAAACAACGCTGCGTCCGGTTTTGGAAGCGTTGGGAGAAAAACCGACTGCGGAACAGATTTTATCTTTGAAAGTTTGTGATTTGGCGATGGGTTCTGGTGCGTTTTTGGTAGAAACCTGTCGTCAATTGGCTGAGAAGGTGGTGGAAGCGTGGGAACGCGAGGAAAACGATACCCGCCTGGGAATGGGAATTATCGATCGCAACCAGAATGCGACAATTAGCAATTATAGCAAAGAAGAACCTTTATTAATTGCGCGTCGCTTGGTGGCGCAACGGTGTTTATATGGTGTGGATAAAAACCCGTTTGCAGTGAATTTGGCGAAGTTATCTTTATGGTTAGTGACGCTGGCGAAGGATTTACCGTTTACATTTCTTGACCATGCCCTCAAGTGTGGGGATTCGCTGGTAGGGTTGAAGAAAGAGCAGATTGGTTCTTTTGGGAAGGATGCGACTGACGATTTACCGCTATTTGTATATTTAAAAGAGCAACTTGACCGTGCGCGTTCTTATCGGGCGGAAATTCAGGCGTTGGATACCCGCAGTGATGCTGATGATGACCAAAAGCGGGATTATTTATACAAAGTAGAACAAGAATTGTACCAAGCGCGGTTAACGGGGGATGTGAGAATTGCGGCGTTTTTTGAGGGAAGTAATAAGAAGCAGCGAGAGGAGAGAGAAACTGAGATTGCAGAATTAGTGAGAAGGTGGCGATATCACCAAGCTGATACTGAGAGTTTGGAGGAAATTGCTAGTAAGTTGCGGAGTGGAGATAAGGGGATTATTCCATTTAACTGGGATATTGAGTTTCCAGAGGTTTTTGATAGAGAAAATCCAGGGTTTGATGCAGTTGTTGGAAATCCACCGTTTGCAGGTAAAAATACAACCATTAATGCTCATGCACCTGGTTATCAAGATTGGTTAAAAGAAGTTTACCCAGAGTCTCACGGTAATTCTGACCTTGTGGCGTTTTTCTTCCGCCGTGCTTTTGAGATATTACGTGAGGGTGGAACTTTTGGGTTAATTGCAACAAATACTATTGCTCAAGGTGATACTCGGACTACCGGATTACGTTGGATTTGTCAGAATAAAGGCACTATTTATAATGCTCAAAAGCGGCTGAAATGGACAGGAATTGCAGCCGTAGTTGTGAGTGTAGTTAACGTTTTTAAAGGAATTTATCAAGGATTAAAATTTTTAAATGGACGAGAAGTTCCTATAATTTCTGCATTTCTATTTCATACAGGCGGGAATGAAAATCCAGTGGTGTTACTGGCAAACTCAAATCAAAGTTTTCAAGGAAGCACTGTTTTGGGTATGGGTTTTACCTTCGATGATTCAAAACCTGAGTTAACATCTCTTGAGCAAATGTACTACTTGATTGAGAAAGACCCCAAAAATGCTGAAAAAATTTTTCCGTATATTGGTGGTGAAGAAGTTAATAGCAACCCGACTCATACACATCATCGCTATGTAATCAATTTTGGAGAAATAAGCGAGTATGAGGCACAACAATATCCTGATTTAATGAAAATCCTAGAGGATAAAGTTAAACCTGAACGATTAGCACAAAAAGATAAAATTGCTAAAGAAAAGTGGTGGCAATTTACTCGTCCTCGAACTGAATTATATCAAGCTATTGCTCAATTAAATCGTGTACTAATAACAAATAGCCAAGCATCTACTCATCTATCATTCATTTTTTATAACTCTAATGTAGTATTTGCCAATAGCCTAAATATTTTTCCCTTTCAGGAATATTCTAATTTTACTGTCCTTCAATCACGTATTCACGAAATTTTTGCACGTTTTTTTAGCTCATCAGTGAAGGATGATCTACGTTACAATCCTTCCGACTGCTTTGAAACCTTCCCCTTCCCGGAAAACTGGGAAACTAACCCCACCCTAGAAGCTATAGGCAAAGAATACTACGAATACCGCGCCGCCTTAATGGTTCGCAACAACCAGGGACTAACCGACACCTACAACCGCTTCCATGACCCAGAAGAACGCGACCCTGATATCCTAAAATTACGCTCACTGCACGCCGCAATGGATAAAGCCGTACTCGAAGCTTACGGCTGGAGTGACATCCCCACCGACTGCACCTTCCTGCTAGACTACGACGATGAAGATGACGAAGAAGAAACCAGCAACGGACGACAGCGCAAAAAACCTTGGCGTTACCGTTGGACAGAAGAAGTGCATGATGAAGTTTTAGCACGCCTACTCGACCTTAACCAAAAACGATCGCAAGCTGAAATTCTCGGCGGTAAAGCAGCACAAAAGAAACCCAAGGCTAAAGCTACTAAGAAAAAAACAACCAAAACTAAATCTAAAAAGGTTGGGGACACTACACCAATAATACCGGGATTTGATGTGGAGACTAGCTTATGAAAATTCAATCCCTACAGCTAAAATATTTTAAAAAATTCCGGTCTTCTACATTTGATTTTACAGATCCAGAAACTGGGTTAGCGCGAGATATTATTGTTCTCATCGGCATGAACGGTGCTGGGAAAACAAGTCTTTTACAAGCGATCGCCGCAACTCTCGGTACAGCAACCGGACGCTTAAAAGAACCTTCCGATTTAGAATGGGCAGGTTTTAACTATGAACTGCTTGGAAGTAACTGGGGAGCATTTGAGCCGGAGGTGACTGTACAGGTGCAGTTTTCATCTAGTGAACTCGAAGCTGTGCGGTATTTTCAACAAAAGTTACGAGAAATGGGTCGTGATTTGCAGCCTCCTGCTGAAAAGCATATTGTTAACCTTAAATGGCGAAACGGGCGTGTTCAAGCAGATAGTGCTGCGGAATTATTTCAATTTAAAGGACGAGAATACGCTAAACAACTACTCCGTGCTGAAGGATTTTCAGTATTTGAGCGAGTGGGTACAATTCTTTGGTACACAGAACAGAGAACATCAACTAGCCTGACTACAGAAGACCCAGATCGCAAACTAGAAATTACAGAAGACCTGTTGCGCGATCGCCTTTCTAAGTGGCGACAATTCCATCAAGATGTAGAAACGGGTAGAATTCAGTATCTACGGCAAGGACAAAAGGATTTATACGCCGAAATTGAACGGGGTTACAAAGCAGTCTTTCCAAAACGCAGTTTTGAAGGCCCAGTTCTGCGAGAGAATGTGGACGATATCTTAAGTGAACCCTGGTTTTATTTATACGACGGTAAAAACCAGTATGAAATTTCTGAGATGTCCGGTGGTGAACGGGCAATTTTTCCAATGCTGGTGGACTTTGCAAGTTGGAATATTCACAACTCTGTCATTCTGATTGATGAAATTGAATTGCACCTACATCCACCAATGCAACAGGCATTACTGAGAGCTTTACCCAAATTAGGCACAAATAATCAGTTTATTATTACAACCCACTCTGATTATATAGAGCAATTAGTGCCTGAAGCATATATTATCCGGCTAGAGGTGTAATTGTGAGTGTCGTTAGTGGCAAAATTATTTTCTGTGAGGGCAAGCAAACCAGTTTAGATTTTAGACTACTTAACAGAGTTGTCGAGAACCTTGTAACAAATAAACCCACAATTGTTCCCTCTGGCAGTAAATTTACTTTTTCAGTTTTTGTTCAGGGTTACTTTTCTAGAGATGGAGCGACAAATCAACAATACATTATTTTTCGCGATCGCGATTTTGACGCTCAACCAACTACCAACATCGGATTAATCCCATTCCAATCCATGTTGCTTACCCATCGTGCTTGTGTGGAGAATTATTTAATAAATGCCGATTTAATTCACGATTATTGGCACTCAAAATATCTAGAAAAACAAGAAAATCCCACTTCCAAATGGGGACATGGAGATTCACCAGGAATTGAGGCGATCGCAACTTGGATTGAAGAAGCTGCAAGAAGCTTGCAAGATTATCAAGCAGTAAGATGGGCATTAGCCAACTTGTTGCAATCAAGTGCAAGTCGGCATCAATTAAAAACAACATGGACAGGTGGTAGTGGTAAACTCCCATCCTCACTAACCCTCCAAGACTGTCAAACTGAAGCTGAAGCACTAATTAACCAGTTTCAACAAGCAGTTGGAACAGTTACATTAGCCAGATTTCAACAAAGTCTTGCTGTATATCAGCAGCAGTTTACCCAAGAGGAATTTTGGACACAGAAGCAATATTTGATCTGGTTTCATGGTAAAGATATTCAAAAAGCAATGCAGCAACAGAAACCTCAGTATATTTCTCTGAACGCTTTTTTTGATTGGGTACTGAATCAACTTGATGTTAATCAGTACCCAGATTTAATTGAGTTACAAAACAGAATTAACCCTCTTCAATAGTAATTTCTGATTGTAACGATAGACTAAAGTATTATTTGACACTTTTAAACACTTCGGGCAACATAAGAAAACAGTTAATTGCTTGTTATATCTTTTAAAGGAGTAAACAGCGATACACCATGCCCCATACTCCTGCCGAAGTGCGTTCATGTCTCATTGATGCCCTACAACTTGACTTAGTGGGGCCTACGCCCAATGATATCGCCCATGTTGACGAAATTATTGACCAAGCTCCATCTAAGTGGTATCTCACGGGTTTTTTAGTGCCTTATGAAGCTTCAGTAGAACAGCGTTCAGAAGATATAGGTAACGATGACATAGACGAGATTTCTCAGGTGAACGCTGGCGATGATGAAAAGCAACCCGACAGTGCCTCCGCCCGGAGAGCATTTTTCCCCTCATCAATGGGTTTAAGCATCCTTGTACCAGCAACCGCTAAGGAAATAAATGTTACTGTTCACTGGGGCGATTACTGTCCAGTTGATGAAGAAAATGAAGAAAATCAGGAAGACTCTAAAAGCCAACTCCAGTTACCCCGGCTGTGGCAAAGAACCCCCGGACAAGCAGAATTAACTGTTCCTCTCCATTTAAGTAACGTACCCAAACATTGGGAAATTCCTGGTAGTAACGGTTTGAGACTCGTTACCTCAGTGCGTCCCGTAGCTGCGGCGGAGTTAGTTCCTGTTGGTACTCGTTCTGTGTCCGTGTTCCTGGTGAACTATCGCCCGCCAGTAGCCAACCCCTACAGCGATATTGCTTTCGCCTTCCAAACTTGCCTCATCATCCGCACCCCTTATTCTCTCGTTCCTCGTCCCAACCTGCGCGGACGACACGGTGATGATTGGGATGAGAAGGTAGCAGATTTACAGTATCGAGATGATTATGAGTATGCAGTAGGACATAACGTTTCAGCTGTTGCTGTAACCAACGATGACACTACTTGTCAAGAAGTCCGCACTGCTTGGATGCCCATTGCTGATGTAGAAAAGGTAGTACCTGAGCAAGTTGCAGGCGTGGAACTGGGGATGGAAGCACTCGCCGCCGCACCCACGGTGGAAGCTCTGCGAAATATGATGTCTGGGATAGTTGATGCTTATGGGGTGTGGATTGAAGCACAAAAGCTCAATCTTCCCAGTGAACCAGAACGACTGGAAGTTGCTAACGATTTACTCAACCGGGCAACCAGGGCAAACAAACGCATCGCCGCCGGATTGCAAGCCCTAGACGATCCTAATGTATTAGAAGCATTTCAAATTGCCAATCGCGCGATCGCCATTGCTATCCGTCAGCGTCTTACCCACAATACAGATACTACCCCAGAATCTGTCAGACCTCCGGCATGGCGACCTTTTCAGCTGGCGTTTTTATTAATGAACTTGGTTGGTATTGCCCATCCCGAACACCCTGACCGAGAATTAGTAGATTTGCTGTTCTTCCCCACAGGCGGTGGTAAAACCGAAGCTTACTTAGGATTAGCAGCATTCGCAATGGTATTGCGCCGCCTGCGAAACCCCACAATAAACTCAGCCGGCGTAAGTGTTTTGATGCGTTATACGCTGCGCCTGCTTACCCTTGACCAATTAAGCCGTGCTGCTACTCTTGTCTGCGCCTTAGAGTTAGAAAGACAAAAAGATACACAAAAATTAGGCCCCTGGCCTTTTGAAATTGGACTGTGGGTGGGACAAACCGCTACTCCCAACCGCATGGGAAAAAAAGGTGACAACGATGAATACACCGCCCGCGCCCGTACTATTGCCTTTCAAAATGACACCCGAAAACCTTCACCCATCCCTTTAGAAAACTGTCCTTGGTGCGGTAAACGGTTTACCTCTGACTCCTTCCAATTACTCCCAGATGCAAATCAGCCAAAATCTCTGCAAATTACTTGTATCAACCGCAAATGCAAATTTACCCGCAATCAATCGTTGCCCATCGTTGCCGTAGATGAACCAATTTACCAACGATTACCCAGCTTTATTATCGCCACTGTCGATAAATTCGCTAATCTCCCTTGGGTAGGAGAAACTGGAGCATTATTCGGACTGGTAGACCGTTATGACAAAGATGGTTTTTACGGGCCTGCCCATCCTGGCCGCGGTCAAGCACTTGCTGGTCATTTACCAGCCCCAGACTTGATTATTCAAGACGAATTGCACCTGATTTCCGGCCCCTTGGGAACAATGGTAGGGTTATATGAAACTGCCATTGACGAACTGAGCAGCAGAGAAATTAACGGTAAAAAATTACGCCCTAAAATTATTGCTTCTACTGCAACAGTACGGAGGGCAAGCAAACAAATTCGAGCCTTATTTGGGCGAGATGCTGTAGATATTTTCCCACCTCCCGGCCCCGATCGCCGCGATTCATTTTTCGCCAAAACAGTACCAGCAAGTGTCAGTAACGCCCGTACCTATGTAGGCATTGCGGCCCAGGGACGAAGCTTAAAAGTGGTACTGTTACGAACTTACTTAGCACTACTGGGTGCTGCACAGAAACATTATCAAGCAGCAGGAGGAGCAAAAAATCCTGATAACCCCGCAGATCCTTACATGACCCTGCTGGGATATTTTAACTCCCTGCGGGAATTAGGTGGTAGTCGCCGCATCGTTGAAGATGAAGTCAACTCTCGTCTAGCAAGGTATAGCCTGAGAAAACGAGTCAACGAAACTGAAGGTTTATTTGCTGACCGTCAAATTGCCTATGAACCGGCGGAATTAACTTCCCGTGTCAGCACTAATGTTGTTGCTGAAATCAAAAGCTGCTTGGCACTACCATTTCACGAGAAGAAACATATCGATGTAGCCTTAGCAACAAATATGATATCCGTGGGTTTGGATATCACCCGTTTAGGGTTGATGGTCGTGCTGGGTCAACCAAAAACAGCATCCGAGTATATTCAATCTACCAGCCGGGTAGGACGGGATGAAAATCGCCCTGGCTTAGTCATCACATTATTAAATATACATCGACCACGCGATCGCTCTCACTACGAACGCTTCCCAGCTTGGCATACCAGCTTTTATCGTTCTGTAGAAGCAACTAGCGTCACCCCATTTTCACCTCGTGCCATTGACAGGGGTATCGCCGCTATTTCCGTTGCCTTGGCGCGTTTAGGGCATCCTGGCATGACTGCACCACCCCGCGCTATCGAGATTTTACAACATCGGCAGGATTTAGAATATGTGGTCGATGCCATTAGCGATCGCGCAGAAATGCACGATAAAGAACTTGATGCCGTAGAAGCCGAAGCACTACGTCAAAAAGTCCGCGGACGGGTGAAAGATTTACTAGACACTTGGGAACGCATTGCTAGTCAAAAAATCAGCTTGCAATACCAACAAGAAGTAGGTCAAGCACCGCCATTATTATTTGACCCCCTTGACCCAGAACTTGAAAAGCAACCAATGGAAGCACGCAAGTTCAAAGCACAACGCAGCCTCCGAGATGTAGAACCAACAGTCAACTTGTGGGTTTGCAACCCTGATGGTTTTGAGGTTGAGGAGGACGAAAAATGAAGTCAAAAAGCAAACGCAAGCCTTCAGGAGAAATACGGCAAAGCCAAATTATCTCCACCTTTGGCCCCGGCGCAATGGTGGACTTACCAAATTACTCAGTCATCATCGGCGGACTCAACCACTGGCGGGGTAATAGACGACGAATTTACGAAGACCGCCTTGCAGCCAGGGTTGCCGAGATTTTGGGTGTCAGAGACATTGCTATGTATGCGCCACCTACAGACGAGCAAGACCCAGCCGCCGCTAGAAGTGGAATTTCAGCTTTTACCTTCCCCACTTGGTTTGTCGCCCAAGTAGAAGAAACTTGGATTTCCCCTAACGCCAAAGAATACCGTACTCGTCCTCTGATTCCTTGGGGTAGTCTAGTTAAAGGTAAATACCTCAGCGATACCAAAAAGAAAATCCCAGTTGTCCCCGTTCGCTTTGTCCAAGCCTGTGTTAACGGACACATCAGTGATATCGACTGGTATCGCTTTGTCCACAGCAATAGCGATGTTTCCAGTAAATGCCGGGGTCAACTTTGGCTTGACGAACGTGGTTCTGGCAACGATTTCGTAGATATCTTCGTTCGCTGTCAAGCCTGCGGCGCTCGTCGTCCCCTCTCTGATGCTACAGTACCCAATGGCAAAATTTTGGGTCAATGTCTGGGGCATCGTCCTTGGCTAGGGCCAAAAGCTTTTGAACCTTGTGTTTCCCGCGTCACTGGTAAACCAGAGTACAACCGACTGCTAGTAAGAGCTGCAAGTAATACTTACTTTTCTCAAGTTTTGAGTGTTATCTCTCTCCCAGACTCAGATGAAGCCCTGCGAGCAGCAGTTAATTTAGTCTATGAAGACTTTCTTCAGTATGCAGAAAGCTCAGATGATGTCAAAAGAGAACGCCGTAAACAAAAAGTTGCTAACGCCTTGGAAGGATTTAGCGATGAAGCTGTATGGGCAGAAATACGGCGCAAGCAAAGTGGACAAGGAGACCAAAGTAAAAGTATTAAGCAAGTAGAAATTGAAACCTTGCTTTCCAGCCCAGAAGAGATGGGAGAAGATGCCCCAGATGGTGACTTTTATGCCCGCGCCCGCAAGTTAACTGCTTTGCCCCCGTTATTATCCTCTCGTATTGACCGGATTATTCTAGTACATCGTTTACGAGAGGTCATTGCCCAAGTCGGGTTCACCCGCTTTGAACCTGCAATGCCTGATATTGATGGCGAACTGGCACTGGATGTGCGGCGGGCTGCCCTTGATATCGAACCAAGCTGGGTTCCTGCCATCGAAAACCGTGGTGAGGGTGTATTTATCAGCTTTCAAAAACAGGCAATCGAAAACTGGGTAAAGCAGCCTGCGGTGCAAAAACGTGGGCTGGAATTGTTGAGGGGCTTCGAGGTGTGGCAGAAGCGCAAGGCACTCCCAGAAGCTAAATTTCCTGGACTACCTTATATTATGCTGCACTCCTTATCACACCTATTGATTACAGCAGTATCTCTAGAATGCGGTTATGCTGCTTCATCAATTCGTGAACGCATTTATGTTGGTGACACTGGCTATGGAATTCTTTTATATACTGGTTCCCCTGGGTCGGAGGGAACTTTGGGAGGTCTGGTACAAATTGGCAAGCGAATTGAGTACCATCTAACTACCGCCCTAGAATTAGGAAGGCTATGTTCTAATGACCCTGTTTGCGCCCAACACCAGCCAGACAACGTACAAGAGGAGCGTTTTTTGCATGGTGCAGCCTGTCATGGATGTTTATTAATTGCTGAATCTTCCTGCGAACGTGGTAACGAATTTCTTGACCGGGCGCTTGTCGTAGCTACAGTTGAGGGTTTGGGTGCTGAGTTTTTTCTCAATCAGGAATTGTCATGACAGCGTTTCTCCAACTGAGCCGACCAGTTTTGCTCAGTTTGGCTACAGCCTTTGAAACAGGAAGGCTTCATCCACCCTTTAGCATATCAACTATTAAAACCTACGTCCCAGAAATTCTCAGTAGCAGTGTTGTTGAGGAACTCAATCGACTTAACGCAATGGGTGCTACTCCCGGTCACATAGCTTACACATTGCGTCTACTAGCAGCAGAACGGTCAGCATCTCAGGAAGTACACGACAGAGTAGAGTTGGTTTGGACAGGACAGGAAGTCGTCGGTTCTCAAAGCCGCGATACTAGCGTTGTTGTGCGCGAGTTATTCAGCACAGCCAAAAGTAGCATCCTTATTTCCAGTTTTGCTGTTGACAAAGGGAAAAAAGCACAAGCTCTGTTTGGTGTGCTGGCTTCCCGGATGGATGCGAATCTAGAACTAAATGTCAGGATGTTCCTTAACGTGAAGCGAACACCTACGGTGGGGCTTCGCCCATCGCACAACAATAAATTACCAGAGTCAACGCTTTTGAAAGAGTTTGCAGACACATTCCGTCAAGAAATCTGGACGGGACAACGCTTACCAGAAGTGTTTTATGACCCCCGTTCCCTCGCCCCAGGTGCAGGTACAAAAGCCTGTCTTCATGCGAAATGTGTTGTTGTAGATGAAGAACGCCTGCTTGTAACTTCAGCCAACTTTACTGAAGCCGCCCACGAACGCAATATTGAAGCTGGTGTACTAATTGATGACCCTGTAGCTGCTAAAGGAATGCGATCGCAGTTTGAAACTTTAGTGGCAAAGAATATACTACGTCGAGTACCGGGAATTTAATGATTTGACTAATTTCGCTGCTAAAGCATATGCGCTGGCAGCTGAATGTGATTGTGAAGCAGGTTGTCCAAGGTGTCTACATTCAACTGGTTGTCCGCAGCATAATGAAGCACTGCATAAAGACTTGGGTTTGTTTTTGTTAGATGCAATCAGTCAGGCAGTGTAGAACATTTGCGCCTACTGGGTTGAATAATTGCATCTTATCCCTGTTTTATCACTTTCGGAAAGGAATAATCGAAGCTAAACTCTGAAAGTTTTATTTAATAAAGCTTTGAGCCTTTATTTTCTAACAGAAACTAAAATTTATAGCCAAAAGTTGAAAAGTAAAGCTCCGAAACGCTTTCAGAGATTGGCTTCTCCCAGATTGACAAAACAGGGTTATACCGTATCAGATTTGACCAAGCCCACAAATGCTACTTGATACTGTTCACCCTGAATATTTCATACAGATCTATTTTTGATTCTGTAATTGCTACTGCCTGTGTTATCGCATATTCACCTTCCTGTTTCTTATTGTCCGTTAGTGCTTTGGTATTCGACAAGTAAATTAGCAAATCATCGGCTGATAATAGCTTGGTAATAGTTAAGTGCTATTCTCTCTTCCTTTGTAATCTTTAAAAACAATAGGAAATTTTCAATCTTGGTATTGTGAAGCATTAGCTATGGATTCCTTAACTGCTTGGTCTAATTCCTCAATTGAACATCCATAAAGCTTACATAATGCTGCTGTCTGATCAATTCTTAGTTTTGGTATAGTACGCCCTTTCTCCCAATTGCGTACAGAAGATTCTCCAACACCAACTTTACTAGCTACATCGACGGTTCTGAGATTTAACCGCTCTCTTAACTGCTTCATATCCATTACAGTAACTTTACCATTTGCATTACCGCAACGGGTTGACGGTTTTAGTTAACACAAGTAGAATTAGTAACAGAAAGCCGCTGCACTCGACTTCCAGGAAGAATCGCAACGGCTAACGTCAACCCCTTGCGAGGTCAATATAATCATGACACAACTGCAAGGAGCGATCGTAGTTTTACCCGACAACCAAGCGATCGCCCAATTAGAATTAGAGCAATATATCGAAGAACAAGCCGATGCCATTGCTCCTTTTGCAATAACTTACAGCTTCGATTACAACCAATTTAAAAAACCTGAACTACAAAGCAAAGCCCGAACAACGTTGGGTAACTTCTTAGGGTTTGTTCGCCAGACCTTTGATGGTTTATTAGAAAGTGGTCGAGCTTTGCAGCATGTCTATGACAACTGCATCGCTATGGCCACTGATGGGAAAAAGATTTTTGCAGCATGGCTCGATAGCCCTGACTTTGGGGCATCACGCTACATTGCTAAAGCCTCAATGGAAATATACACTTGGTTTGAGAAGCTTCCGAAAAGGGTGCAACACCTTGTGCGCGAGAAAGTACAGAATTGGAGCGTTGCAGCTCTACGCCAGTTAACTCAAATCTCAACTGACTTAGTGAAGGAGCTGGTAGGTACTGGGAAAAAGACAGCAGCACAAATTAAAGCAGCAGCAACCTCAGAACTGTCTACTCCTAAAGCAAATACTCTTTATAACTCTAAGTCAGTTCTGGTTGTTAGGAAATCAGATTCTATCGCATTATCTAAGGTACAGTTTGCACCGGGAGTGCGGGTTATCGTGGTCGAGGACAATATGGGTTGTACTGGATGTAGGGGCATCATTATTTCTAAATGGGATAAAACTGACTCAGATTTGTGGTGGGTATTATTAGACCATACAGTTTCTATGGGACTAGAAACTAAGCGCCTGTTTGAACCAGAACAGTTACAAGTAGAAGTGTCCACTGCCGAAATTACTCCCAAACAGACAAAGCTTTACACAACTGAAAAACTCTACACTGCGGCTCAACTAGAGCAGAAAATAGCAGAAGCCTTAGCACAACAAAATAAAGAAAAAGCCGAAGAAGAACTGGGGCGGTTTGTTGAAATTCGAGATGCAGCACTAAAAGCAGCAACTGTGGAACTTCAAGCAGCAAGAGCATATGCCCAAAAAATGGCCCAAGCCAAGGAAGAAGTAGCTAAAAAGCTAATTGAAACAGAACGCGAACTAGGGAAAGTGCGGTCACTCCAAACAGATAAGGCACAATTGGAACAACGAGTAGCCCAATTAGAAAAAGCTCTCGAAGATGCTAACAAAAACAGATGGAGCAATACATTCAATAGCCAAGCTGCTAAAGTAGTGAACTCGGAGTTGGAGAAAACTATTACACCTTTAATGTCGGAAGTTGAGCATTTAAATAATGTACTCTTATTACGAGAAGAAGAACTAGCCGAACTTCAAGTTGTTAATACCAAACAACAGGAAGAAATAACACAATTACGCCAATTATTACCTTTACCTAACATCGAAACCCAAGAATCAACAATTATTGCTGAATTTGGGCATATAGGAGAGCAGTTTGGTTGGGCTGGTTGGAGTCGTCAAGGTTATCGAGCAGTCAATGGAATTTTACATACAGGGATAAATGCTATTGCGGCTTTTGTCTTTGATTTGACTAATTCCCAACGTCATTAATAACAACAAATCACATTTTAGAGTTACGCCTAACAAATTACAGCTAGCTTCACATAATTGCTATGCAGAGAATACACAAAATGTATCTCTGTCCCTTGAGTTGCTGTAATTGCATTTAGGTAAGGGATCATTTATGAAAAACTATGAAATGCTCAAGAGTTTACCCAAAGAAAGGTTAGAACCCAGACAATTTCTACGCCACTGTTTCGGTATTGCCGAACTCAGTTCTGGAGAACTTCTTGAAGAAGAAACAGATTCGCAATATCGAAAAAAATGCATCACTGTACTATGTGCAATCTTAGGTGTACAAAGACCAACAGTTCGCAAGTGGGGAAGCGATCTCAATTTTGATGGAATACCTAACTATTGTAAATTTACACTTGCTTACATTCACGCCGCCGAAATCATACCAAACCAGCTAAATAGCATCTTGACAGGAGAATACAATGCACCGGAAGTAGATGCTCAAACCTTTCTAGAAAAAATACTCCTTGAAGGGTTAACTGAAAAACAAATACTGCAAACTGTTTCTCACGCCAATTTTCGCGCAACTTGTGTCAAAACCCTCACGCAAGTATTACATATTGGCACTAAGTCAGTCCAAGATTGGGGTCAGGATATGTCGTTTCACAAAATGCCCAAAATTCACAAGCACACCTTGGGTTATGCTTTGGCTGCTATCTCTAAATCATCAGAAACTTGGAATAAACAAGCAGCTTAAATTATTTGCAACAAATTAATGTAAAGTGAATCTTAATTATGCCAGTAACTATCACATCAATCTCTTACTTCCAAAAGCATCAATTAACCCCAAATCTAACCGCACATACTAGCACAGAACTCCAAAAGGTGATCTCTACTGTCAGTTCCTCCTCAATGGGGAGAAGGCTATCAAAATAGGGTTACTCACATAGGAATTGATTGAAGGATATGGGGTACTTCTCCAACAAATTCTCCGTGAAGCTATCAGCTAAACAGTAGACACGGCTGAACAACCAGCTCTTTTACTGAATAGATAGCCAGTTCCTCAGCCTTAAATGGCTACGTTAAGAGGGTCAGGACACCTAAAAGTGCTTTCCAGCTTTTAGCTCTGTCGATTAACTTTAAACATCTGTATTTAGCTAAGGAAGTGAGTTAATCTCAACAAGTCTTTTTAACATTGGCGAGGAAAACATTACCTGAGAAATCAGAGGACAAAATGTCTAACTTTGTATTTACAGTTGATACCAACAAGCAGCCGTTAAACCCAGTCCATCCAGGGCAAGCAAGGCGATTATTAAATCTACAACAAGCTGCCGTGTATCGTCGTTACCCGTTCACAATCATCCTAAAATATGCAGTTCCCAATCCTGAAATACAAACACACCAACTAAAAATCGATCCGGGTTCAAAGACTACCGGACTAGCAATTTTGCAAAGTAACAAAGTCCTTTGGGGTGCTGAATTAACCCATCGTGGTCAGCAAATCAAGAATAATTTAGAATCACGTCGTGCTATTCGTCGCAACCGTCGTAATCGTAAAACTCGTTACCGTAAACCACGCTTTCTTAACCGTACTAGAAAGCCTGGATGGTTGCCACCAAGTCTAGAATCTAGGGTTAAAAACATCCTTACTTGGGTTAAGCGAATAACTCGATATGTCCCGATTACAGGGATATCTCAAGAGCTAGTTAAGTTTAACCTTCAGTCGATGCAAAACCCTGAAATATCCGGCAAGGAATACCAACAAGGTGAACTTACAGGATACGAAATCAAGGAATATTTACTTGAGAAATGGGATAGAAAATGCGCTTATTGCGGTGTTGAAAACGTACCTTTGGAGGTAGACCATATTCACCCAAAGTCAAAAGGGGGAAGCGATCGCATTTCTAATCTCACAATCGCTTGTCACAGGTGTAACCAAGCCAAAAGTAATAAACATGTTAAAGATTTTCTAGCCAAAAAGCCTGATGTTCTATTCCGTATCTTGAGACAGGCAAAACAACCATTAAAGGATGCTGCGGCAGTAAATTCAACCCGATGGGTATTATTTAACACACTTAAACAAACGGGTTTGCCAGTAGAAATAGCAAGCAGTAGCAGAACAAAATACAACCGTATTCATCTGAACTTACCCAAAACTCATTGGCTAGATGCCGCTTGCGTGGGACTAGTAGAAAAACTGCAAGTCCTGACTTCGCAACCGTTGTTAATTGCTGCTAAGGGGTGGGGTAGCCGTCAGATGTGTACACCCAATAAATACGGTTTCCCCATAAAACACAAGACGCGGTGCAAAACTTTCTTTGGTTTCCAGACTGGCGACATGGTACGTGCGATTCTCCCATCCGGGAAATTCGCTGGTATTCACGTTGGTCGGTTAACTGTTAGAGAAAGTGGTGTTTTTGAAATGAGAACAGCAAAAGGGAAGGTTAGTCCAGTTCGTTATAAATACTGCAAATCAATTCAGCGTAATGATGGATATATGTATGCATTTTCCATAAATGTCCGATAAATTAGGGATTAGAGGTGAAGCGATCGCAGACTATCACGCCAAAATTAAATCCCAAGAAAAAGAGCAGCCGCAAGAAGAGACTGCTGAATCTGAAGTGGTTGTGGTTGAGTCAGGAATACCACAAGAGGAAATATCCCCAACAGAGAGCGAAAAAGCTATAGAAGTTAACTCCAGGCTAAAACAAAACGAACAAACCAGCACCAGTAACGCTACAGAACAGCAGTCAGTTGGGGAAGAAGTGTTAATGCTGGCAGAAAAACTCAAATCAGCTACCAGTTATTATCAAATTAGAAGTGCTATCTACAGGCATCTGGCTGTTAAAGATGAAGCTTGTCAGCAGCTTTCCCCAGAAGAACAGTTAAGAATTAAAAGATTGTTGCCCCAGGAAGTATTAGCTCTAACAACAGCCAGAGAAGCAGGTTTTATTATTGACTACTATGAGTTAGAAACTGGCTGGTTTCAAGTATTTATTGTAGGTGAAGATAAGCCTGTCAGCATTAGTAAATCAAATGTAATTAGTTGGGTACAAGAACAAGAAAGACTCAACTGCGTAACTACGTAAACCACCACAATCAGCTAACGCCTCAGCTTTCAAAATAATCCCAAAAAAGCATAAATGGAATTGTCAGGAAAGATACCCTCAATTCCTTGCTGCTACATGATTGAGCTATCTCGTCCGCTTGGAAATGAGAAACATCAAGCTCGTTACTACTTAGGTTCATGCGCGAACCTCAAGAAAAGATTTCAGCAGCATCTACAAGGATCTGGCGCAGCATTTACTCGTGCTGCGATAAAACGCGGCATCGAATTCAAAATTGTCCACGTATGGAAGACTTCAAGTAAACAAGAAGCCCGTCAGCTTGAAATTCAACTCAAACGATATAAAAACCATGCACAATTATTAAGGAGAGTGCAAAATGCCAAAACGAATTCGACAAAAACTAGGTAGATACCATTTGAAACGTAAGTTACGTGGAAAAGTTTTGCTATCAAAGGTTACAAGCTTTAGTTGCTATCAACAAAACCATCAAGAAAAAACCTGTACAACTGCAAGGAAATTCATTCGCAATAACAATATTCAACCACCAAGCGTTATCACCGTACTCAAGATATCGGGTAGTGAAGAGAGATTTTTCTTATCAAACAATGGACTGTTTAGTTATAAATATGCCATTGAAAATTACAAATTATTCTCACCAGAGATAGCTTCTGTTGTTAGTTAAATCAACTATAACTGGAATCTACTATAGCCTGCCAGTTTTGGCAGGTTAAAAAGCAACAAGACTTACTTGACGAAGTTTATAAATGTATACAACAGTATTATTAACTTTTTATTGAGGTTTGGAGAGTCTGTAACTTCTATGTCCCCAGAATATTTAAACCTTTGGATTGAGTTACTGGAGGTGACACGTGAAAGTCAAGGGAATCCTAAAGTCGTATTTCCACTGCTCCAAGCGAATAAAAATAAGTTAAACGCTCAATTTGCTCAACTTCCTGCTTATTGGGTTGCCTTCGCTCTGCCAAGGCTAACTTCTCAACAGGCTGTAACAGTTGCAATTACAATTTTGGAATTTAGTGATTTGATGCAGCAATTTTCTCCTGATAATCGAGAGATTGCGATCGCTGGTTATGGTGCTGCATTGATGGTTCTCAATCGACAAGATTTTCCGCAGCATTGGGTACGAATCCAGATTAATCTGGCAGTTGCCTATCGCAATCATCATCTAGGCGATCGCGCTCTTAACTTGGAACGGGCAATCGAATGTTACCAAAGTGCATTACAGCTAATTAGTCGTGATGGGTCAAAAGAAACTTGGGCTTTGGTATATGCAAATCTGGCAGTAGCTTACATTGATCGCATACTAGGCGAACGAGCCGACAATTTAGAGCAAGCAATCGCCTGCTGTCAGAGAGCCTTGGAGGTTTATAATCGCCAAGATTTTCCCCTGGACTGGGCAATGGTTTATAACAGTTTGGCCGTTGCCTATCGTACCCGGATTTACGACAATCGCTCTGAAAACCTGGAAAATGCAATTGCTTGCTACCAACAGGCACTCCAGGTTTACACCCGCGAGCAATTTCCCACACAATGGGCAACGACTTTAAGCAACTTGGGAAATGCATATCGAACTCGTCTCCAAGGAGATCGCTCAGAAAACTTGGAACAAGCAATTAGCTGCTGTGAACAAGCATTAGAAGTTTTGACACTTGCAGAATCTCCATTAGATTGGGCACGGACTCAGCGCTATCTCGGTAGTGCTTATCGGCAGCGGATTCGTGGGCAGCAAACTGAAAATTTGGAGCGAGCGATCACGGCCTATCAGTCGGCATTGCAAGGTTATCAGCAACAAACTACTCCTCAAGATTGGGCGATGTCCCAAAATGACCTAGCTCTAGCTTATATTGAGTGTCTGCGGGTCAAAGATGAAGATGCCGCAGACGATCTCGAACAAGCCATTGCTTGTTGTGAAAATGCCCTACAGGTATTTACCTCTAATGCTTTTCCAGAACAGCGTGCTCGTACTTTGAATACACTGGGTTTTGCGTATACAGTTCGTTTGAATGGCGATCGCGCAGAGAACTTGGAACAAGCCATTGCTTCCTATCGAGAGGCGTTGCAGTTTTACACTTACGAAACTCTCCCCGAACAATGGGCACGAACTTATAATAATCTAGGCCATGCACTGAAGGAGCGTATTCAGGGAAATCGACGTGAGAATTTGCAGGATGCGGTTACTGCCTACCAGCAAGCTTTACGGGTCTACACACCGACAACCTTTCCCGAAAACTATGTTAAAACCCAATCAGGTTTGGGGTTAGCCGAGCAGGAACTTGGGCAACTTCATGCAGCTTACGAAGCCTTTGAAGCAGCAATTGAGCGGTTAGAATTTCTTCGCAGTGAGATTATTTCTGGAGATGTCGTCAAACAGAAGTTGGCACAAGAGTGGAACGATCTTTATGAGGATATGGTGAGCTTGTGCTTGCAACTAGCTGCAACAGAACCACACTATGCTAGCCGAGCACTAGAATACATCGAACGTAACAAGGCTCGGAATTTAGTAGAACTGCTCTCGCTACAAGATATCTTGCCCAAAGGTGAAATTCCCACTGTTGCAATTGAGGAATTGCAAAATCTGCGGCGGCGGCTGGCGGCAGAAGAGCGATCGCTCTTAAACGCAGAAGCCGAAGACTATCGCCGCTTCGATCAACTTCGTCAGCAATTCAACCAGTTTGTAGAGGTCAACATCAAACCACTCGATCCCACATTCAGCGCCACTCAAAAGGTCGATTCCATCTCTTTTGCCCAAATACAAGCCCTTTTGGATGACACCACGGTTGCTTTAGCGTGGTATGTCACTAAAAACTATTTCTTAACTTTCGTCGTCACCCGTCAGTCTGAAAAACCGCAAGTTTTCCGTTTTGAAGAAGGAGATCGTAACGCTTTACGAGATTGGATCAACAGCTATTTTCAGCATTATCTCCACATGAAGACGAATTGGCAGACCTCATTAACTGACCAGTTGCAAGCATTATCTAAAATTCTTCATCTGGAGCAGATTGTAAAGTTGATACCAAACAACTATAAACAGTTAATTTTGATTCCTCATCGCTTTTTACATTTGCTTCCCCTTCATGCCCTTCCTATTAAAAATTCCCAAAAGCTTGAAGCTTCCCAAGTTGCTAGCATTCCTCAACAAACATTTTTGAGTTATACGCTCCTAGATCGCTTTTTGGGTGGAGCGCGCTATGCTCCTAGTTTTCAAGCATTACAACTAACCCAAGATCGACATCGCCCTGCCTTCAATCGATTTTTTGGAGTGCAAAACCCCACTGACGATCTCAGTTATGCAGATATAGAAGTGGCAGAGATCGCTAAAGTATTTCAACCTCATACAGAAATCCTAGTCAAGGAGGCAGCACATAAGGCAGCAATTTTAGCTGCTTTCCAAACTGCTCACTGCACTCACTTTGCTTGCCACGGCTATTTTGATTTTGATGCTCCTCTCCAATCTGCTTTGGTATTGGCAGGTGCAAAAGCAACTTCATCTCAAAATTTTAGCAGCAATGAAGAATGTATTGATTTAGAGATGTGTCTTAGCTTGGGAGAAATTTTTGGGCTAGATCTGAGTCAGTGCCGTCTTGTAACGCTTTCCGCCTGTGAGACTGGCTTGACAGATTTCAGAAGTATTACAGATGAGTACATCGGCTTGCCTAGTGGCTTTCTATATGCAGGCAGTCCAACTGTGGTTAGTAGTCTGTGGACAGTGAATGATCTTTCGACAGCGTTTTTGATGATCAAGTTCTATCAAAACTTATGGAGAGGCACTCCAGGAGGATTAGCGCTCAATCAGGCTCAACTTTGGTTAAGGAATTTGACCAAAGTGGAATTACAAAAATGGATTGAAGAAAATCAGTTACAGCTAAGTCCTACCCTTAAAATTAGTTTATATCGTCGTTTCCATAATTTGCCGGATAACGACCAACCGTTTTGGCAACCTTTCCATTGGGCAGGATTCTGCGCTACAGGTCAGTGATGGATAAACAACGTCAACAAGCCTATCTGAATCTGATTGAATTGCTACTTAACAGTCCCAGGGAGCAAAGTCAGGAAATTCTGAACGCTCATCGAGACCTGATAGATAGTGGTTTGGTTGAGATGATGGAAAAAACAGCAGCGATGCTAGCAAAGCAAGCTAATATTTTAACCAGTCTTGCCAGTGAGCTGACTCAGACGCAGGAATTATCAAATAATATCAAGGTGTTTACCGCAGAAGAATATCACGATTTTTTGTTACAGGTATTGCAAGCAACCGCAAAAAGCGACGAAGAACCACATGAGTTGTATATATTGTTGCAAGCTAACCAGGACAAACTAGATGAACACTTTGCTCAACAATTGCGTAACTGGGCAATGGCTACTCTAATCAAAGCATCGACAGAACGAGCGCAAAGTATTGCTGCAATTATTGCTGATTTTAGCGATCGCATTCAGCAGTTCCAACCCCTGAAAAGAACTTACAAAATAGAGATTGCGATCACAGGCTACGAGACCATTGTGGTTACTACCTTTACTCGTGATGCTTACCCAAGAGAATGGGCAGCTCTTCAAAACAGGTTGGGTGCTGCTTACTTTTATCGCAGTCGGGGAGAGCTAGCAGAAAACATAGAACAAGCAATTCGCTACTTCCATAATGCTTTAGAGGTCAATACTCGTGAGCGTGACCCTTACGAATGGGCAGGAATTCAGCAGAATCTTGGCGAAGCCTATCGTAGACGCATCCAAGGCGATAGATCGCAAAATATTGAGGAGGCTATCCATTATTTCACCACTACTTTAGCAGTCTATAATCGCGAGAATTTCCCCGAAAAATGGGCTGCTATGCAAAATAATTTGAGCGCTGCTTACATAGAGCGAATTCAGGGTGTGCAAGCACAGAATCTTGAACAGGCTATTCACCATGGCCATGCTGCTCTAGAAGTCTTCACTGTTGAGAACAATCACTACGAATGGGGTACTACCAAAAATAATCTGGGCGAAGCCTACCGTAAACGCATCCAAGGTAATCGAGCCGAGGATATTGAAGCCGCCATTGAATGCTGCCATCAGGCATTGCAAGTTCGCACTCGGGAACGCTACCCATATGAATGGGTGACTACTCAGAATAATCTAGGTAAAGCTTACCTTGAACGCATCGAAGGCGATCGCGAAGAGAATATCGAGATGGCTATCTCCTGTTTTACCCAAGTACTTGAGGTTTGCACTCCTGAAGATTCACCTGCCAAATGGGGAGAAACCAAAAATAATCTAGGTGCTGCTTACCTAGAACGCATTCGGGGCGAGCGAATAGAAAACATAGAGGAAGCTATCCGCTATTTTACCGCCGCGCTTGAAGTTTGCACCCCTGAACGTGGTAGTCAACAATGGGCTAATCTGCAAAAGAATCTAGGCGTTGCCTTCCTTTACCGTGTCGCAGGAGATGAGCCAGAAAATATAGAGACAGCTATCCACCATTTAATCGCTGCTTTAGCAGTTTACACTCCTGAAAGCAACTCCTACCAATGGGCTACTACCCAAGCTAATTTAGGAACTGCTTACTGTAACCGCAGCGTGTCAGAAGAAGCAGAGAACTTACAAAAGGCTATTGAAAACTATACTAATGCTTTGAGATTTTTAGACTCTAACCTCTTCCCCTATCAATGGGCAATCATCGAAAATAATCTGGGTATTGCCTATCGTGAGTTTAATAACATTGCAGATGCAATTAAATCTTTTCAAGCCGCATTAACAAAACATCCTCCGGAGGATTTTCCACTTGAATGCTTGAGAACTGGACGCAATTTGGGCAATACTGCTTTTAATGCTGAGTTGTGGACAGAAGCGATTGAGGGATATGGTGTTGCCGTTCGTGCCCTTGAATACAGTCGCACCGGAGCGATCACCGATACTAGGCGGCAAGAAATTCTCTCTGGAGCAATTGATGTTTACGCCAACATAGTGGAAGCTTACATCAAAACTAACCACTCAGATCAAGCAATTGAATACGTCGAGCGTAGCAAAGCCCGAAATTTGGTTGATACTCTTTCTAACCGTGACATCTACCCCAAAGGCAACATTCCAGAGACCATTATCAATGAACTAAAGCGATCGCGGCAAGAAATTGTAGCAGAACAGCGTCGCTTAGACATTATTGAGCAAAATCGCTCAAGCAGCATGGGTCAATTAATAGGAGATTCAGATAATTGGCTAAAAGATCGCACCCGCCTGAATGAATTACTTCAACAACTGGATCGTCTAATAAAAAACGAAATCGACCCCATAGACCCCAGCTTCAGGGCAACTCAGCAAGTTAAACCTATTTTCTATAGCGAGATTAAAACTCTTCTAGATGACCGCACTGCTATAGTTGAGTGGTATATCTGCAATGATAACTTCCACACTTTCATTATTACCCACTCATCAGAACTTCCTCTAGTTTGGTCATCCTCTGCTGAAGAAATGCAAGCTTTGATGGATTGGCAAAATGAGTATTTGCAAGACTACCAACAAAACCGCAAACAGTGGATTGAAAAACTTCCAGATAACCTGCAAAACCTCGCAAGTATTCTGCATATTCATGAGATTATTAATTACCTACCAAACAACTGTGACCAGCTAATTTTAATTCCCCATCGTTTCTTACACTTAATCCCCCTTCATGCTTTACCTTTATCCCCAAATACTAATCTTCTAGACCACTTCAGCCGAGGTATGCGTTATGCTCCTTCATGCCAGTTACTACAACTCACTGGAAAACAGTTATGTTCAGATTTTAATCGCCTTTTAGCAATTCAAAACCCTACAAAAGACTTGGGTCATTCTGCTGTTGAGGTGAAAAGCATTCAAAATTGCTTTGCACACGCTGACATTTTGATTGAAGATGCTGCCACAAAAGCAGCACTTATAGAAGTCAAAAATCAAGATGGTGGCACGAGAGAAGTTATACAAAATTCGCAATTTAGCTTGGCAAACTGCATTCACTTTTCTTGTCATGCAGAATTTAATTTTGAATCTCCTTTAGAATCAGCATTATTATTAGCAAATAAAGAACGTATCACCCTTGGTGAAATTTTTGACCTTGACCTCTCCCAATGTTGTCTTGTCACCCTTTCTGCTTGCGAAACTGGTTTAACGAACTATAAAATCCTCAGTGATGAATACATAGGTATTCCGAGTAGCTTTATCTACGCAGGTAGTCCTAGTGTTGTCAGCAGTTTATGGACAGTCCAGGATGTATCAACAGCTTTCTTGATGATTAAGTTTTATCAAAACTTGCGTACTGTTTTATCAATAGCAGTCGCACTAAATCAAGCTCAAATCTGGCTGCGGAATATTAGCAAAAAAGAACTGCAAATATGGATAGCAGAAAACCAAATTCAACTGGATGCAACACTAATGATGAGTTTGCGTCGGAGATTAAACAATATATTAGATGATGATAAACCTTTTCAATCACCATTTCACTGGGCAGCCTTCTGTGCCATAGGACAGTAGTAAAATATAAATTAAAAAATTACCGATTTTGTATAGCCATTACTTGTAACATCCGTCCAGGAATTTACGGTCAATTAAAATATGGTTACAAATATAATTCATTACCAAGTTTCGCCACATCAAAAAAAATCAATTTTATCCAAATGTCAACAAAATTTGAAAAACTCTTTGAACAAGGGATTCGCTTATTTCAGACTGGTCAACTACAAGCTGCTTTAAAGTTATGGCAACAGTTACAACAAAAGTGCCAAAAAACTGGAAATCGTTGCCAGGAAGCTAATGTGCTAAATGCTTTAGGTAATACCTACAACGCCTTGGGTTGTCACCAAGATGCTTTAAATTCACATCAACAACAGTTGGCAATAACACAAGAAATCAATGACTCTCTAGGGGAATCAAAGGCAGAAACCGGTTTAGGTAACACTTACTATTCCCTGGGGGAACACCATCAAGCAATTGATTGCCACCAAAAGGCTTTAGCGATCGCACAAGACATTAAAGATAATTTAGGAGAAGCGATCACTCTGGGAAATTTGGGTAATGTCTACTGTTCCTTGGGACAATACACCAAAGCCATTGAGTATCATCAACGGGCATTGTCCATTTTTCAAGTTTTGGGCGATCGCCTTGGCGAAATCAATTCCCTTGGTAATTTGGCTAATGCTCACTCTTGTGTTAGTCAATACTCAAAGGCGATTGAATACTATCAGCAAGTATTAGCAGCTTTCCGGGAACAGGGAGACTCGCATCAAGAAGCGATCGCCCTTGGCAATTTAGGTAATGTCTACTATGCCTTGGGAGATTATCAAAAGGCAATGGAATGCCATCAGCGCGTCTTAGCTACTGTACGTGATTTAGATGACTTCCAGGGTGAAGCTGATTCCCTAAATGACTTAGGTAATGTTTACTACTCTCTAGGAGAGTACCGAAAAGCTAGTGAATGCTATCAACAGTCTCTAGTATTAGCCAACAAGATAAGCGATCGCCAGCGGCAGTTCAATTCGCTGAATAATTTGGGCAATATTTACGACTCCTTGGGCCAATACCCCAAAGCGATTGAACATCATCAGCAATCCTTAGCTATTGCCCAAGCAATGGGCATCCGTCGGGGAGAAGCAAGCGCTCTCAACAATATAGCTAGCGTTTATGATTCTTTGGGGCAATACCAGAAAGCAATTGAGTACTTTCAGTTATCGTTGGCAATTGAGCGAGAAATTGGTAATCGCCGAGGAGAAGCTCAATCTTTAAGTGGACTGGGCAATGCTTATGATTCCCTACTGGAGTACGAAAAAGCCATTGAGTATCATCAGCAGCAACTATCAATTTGTCAAGAAATTAGCGATCGCCAAGGAGAAGCCCACGCTAATGGTGGACTAGGAAATGCCTACCAGTCCTTGGGGCAGTACTCGAAAGCAATTGAGTACCATCAACTGTCACGCTTGATAAAACGAGAACTTGGCGATCGTCGAGGGGAGTCCAGTTCTCTCAATAATCTGGGTAGGGCTTACCACTTTCTAGGGCAGTACCAATTAGCGGTGACTTGCCATCAGCAATCTCTAGATATTGCTCAAGAAATAGGAGATAGCAAAGGAGAAGGTACTTCTTGGAATAATTTGGGATGGACTTTGTTGCATTCCGGTCAACTGGTAGAAGCTGAAAGTAAGCTGCGCCAAGGGGTTGAGCGTTGGGAGTCTCTCCGTATAGGATTGCAAGACGAGCATAATATATCACTTTTTGAAGAACAAGTGCTGATTTATCGGAACTTGCAAAAAGTACTAATTGCTCAGGGTAAGCTTACCGAAGCCTTAGAAATTACTGAGCGTGGTCGAGCTAGGGCATTTGCAGAGTTGTTGGCTGGGCGTTTAGCCCCGCAATCCATCGAACAAGTTATTACCACTCCACCCAATCTCCAAAAAATTCAACAAGTTGTTCAACAGCAAAATTGTTCGGTAGTTGAATACTCATTGCTTTACGATTATTTTGAGCTTGAAGGCGTACCATCACTTAGAGAAACACAACTGCTGATTTGGGTACTACAACCCAATGATGAAATTTCTTTTTGTTCAGTTGATTTAAAGCCTCCATCCGCAAAGCAAAGAACTTCTTTAGGTTCCCTAAGTGACTTAGTTCTAAAACTATATAGAATACTCAACTCTGATATCAAAAATGCTACTAACGATCGGGAGCATTTCAACTCTAATTCCATCTCTGAGATATCAAAGCAACTCTATCAATTACTAATTCAACCAATCTCCCATCTGCTACCAACCTCTCCTGATGTCCCAGTTATTTTCATTCCCCAGGATTTTTTGTTTGCGTTGCCATTGCCAACCCTTCAGGATGCAGAAGGTAAATTCCTCATCGAAAAACACACTATCATTACCGCACCCTCAATTCAAGTATTGGAGTTAACCCAAAAACGCAGTCGAGAAACACCAGAGACTTCTCTAGACACGCTAGTTGTAGGAAATCCGAAAATGCCAACTATTCCCTTAACTGAGCCACCTGTGCGGTTAGAGGATTTAGCCTGGGCTAAAATTGAAGCGCAGGCGATCGCACCCCTACTCAAAACACAAGCGATTACGGGCGCTGCTGCTACCAAAGTTTATATCAAACAGCAGATGCCTAAAGCGCGAATCATTCATTTAGCAACCCACGGTTTATTAGATGATATTCGGCAGTTAGGTGTACCGGGGGCGATCGCTCTTGCTTCCACCAAAGAAGACAATGGTTTCCTGACTGCTGGCGAAATTTTAGAAATGCAACTTAATGCCCAATTGGTTGTTCTCAGCGCCTGTAGTACAGGACGAGGTAAAATCACTGGGGATGGGGTGATTGGATTATCCCGTAGTTTGATTGCGGCCGGAGTCAACAGTATAATTGTGTCTCTTTGGTCTGTAGGAGACCAATCCACCGCTTTTTTGATGGTTAAGTTCTATCAAAATCTTCAGCAGGGAATGAAAGCAGCAGTTGCTCTCAATCAAGCACAGCGTTGGCTGTTGAGGGTGACAAAATTGGAAATTGAAGCTTGGGTAGAAGCTAATCAGGATATTCTCAGCCACACTTTAAGGATAAGTCTGCGTCGCCAGATGAACAAATTAGAGCCGAATGACCGACCATTTGAAAACCCTCAGTATTGGGCTGCTTTTTGTGCCATTGGTCAGTGACGGATGAACAACAATGAATCAGAAAAATCAAAAAAATTATCAAAATTTAATTGACGCATTAATAAACTGTAATTCTGGTGAAGAACAGTCTATTTTAATTACTCACCGAGCATTAATAGATTTTGACTTAATTGAGACTATAAAAAAAGAGATATCTTTTCAAGTAGAGGCAGATCATCCTGGCAATGTCGAGTTTTTGGAATTTCTCAGCGAACAACTAAGTGAAATTATCCATTTTTTAGATAGTCTGATCGATGACAATCAAATTAAAACTCAGCAAGTTGTCCAATTCAACACCGAAGATAAAATTGAGTTGCTGCGCGATATTTTACTAGCAGTTATGCTAACTGGTAGCGATCCCCAGGTAATGGCTCCACTACTTGAAATTAACTCCAGTCAGTTGAATGAACACTTCGCTCAACTATTAAAAGAACTACTTCCCTATGCTCTCTCTAAGCTCAAGCCAGAAGTTGCAGCAGATTATGCAGAGAATATTGGTAGTTTCAGCAACCAGATTAGCTGCTCTGCAATCGGTAACAGGGCAGTTAATTTAGAAATTGCTATTGCTGGGTACGAGGCAATAACCACAGTCTTTACTCGCTCCTCATTTCCACAAGAGTGGGGCAAGACCCAGTATAACTTAGGTATTGCTTATGCAGATAGGATTCGAGGCGAACAAGCCGACAACTTGGAAAGAGCAATTCTGTGCTTTCAAGATGCTTTGCAAGTCAGAAACCGCGAACTTTATCCAGAAAAATGGGCGGATACACAACATAATTTAGGAGATACCTACTGTAGTCGGATACATGGTAGTCGCCTAAAAAATTTGGAAGCTGCCATCGAGGCTTTTCAACAAGCTTTGCAAGTTTATACAGAAGAAGCCTATCCTCTCGATTGGGCAGGAACTCAGCGCGATTTGGGGACTGCTTATTTTGGGCGAATCCAGGGCGATAAATTTGAGAATCTAGAACTGGCTATCATTTGCTGTAAAAATGCACTACAAGTTTTAAGCTGTGAAGAATTTCCCATAGAATGGGCTGATACACAAATCGATTTAGGGCTAGCATTTCTGAAAAGAATTATCGGCGATCGCTCAGAGAATATTGAGCAAGCAATCTTTTGTTTCCAATCAGCATTAAATATTTATACTCGTGATGAATTACCTCAACGGTGGGCAACAGTTCAAAACAATCTTGGCTTGGCTTATTTTAATCGGCTTGGGGGTAACGAAGCGGATAACTTAGAACTAGCAATTCAGGCTCATCAAGCAGCAATAGAAGTTTGTATAGCTGAGGAATTACTAGAGCTTTTACCAAAGAATCAAGCTAATTTAGGTAATGCCTATCTTCATCGAATTCTAGGCGATCGTTCCGAAAATCTCCAATGTGCGATCGTTGCATACGAACAAACATTACAAACCTATACTCGCGAATCATTCCCCGAACAATGGGCAACGCTACAAAATAACATCGGTCGTGCTTATCAGTTATTAGAAAATTTCGACTTAGCAATTACTTATTGTCAACTAGCTTTACAGATTCATACACCAGAAGACTTTCCAATCGAATGTTTAAGAACTGCACGCAATCTAGGTGACAGTGCTTTTCTTTCTGAACAATGGACAACAGCAATTCAGGGATACGAAATTGCTGTCAATGCAGTGGAACAAAGTTGGACTTGGGCTGAAAGCAATCAACGCAGACAGGAAATTTTGTCCGAGTCAATTTATGTTTATATCATGACAGTGCAAACTTGCATTAAACTTAATCAGCTAACTAAAGCACTTGAGTATGTAGAACGTAGTAAAACCCGTAACTTGACAGATATGCTAACTAGACGACCTATCTATCCAAAAGGTAGTTTTTCACAAACTGTACTGGATGAACTAGAGCGTCTGCGCCAGCAAATAGCAATGGAACAGCAAGATTTAGAAATTAGGGCTAGTGTTAGTCATTTAATAGTAGAAGGGAATAATCCTTATCAAAACAACCAGCAAACAACTCTTCCAAATCGTACTCATCTAAATCAACTACAACAACAGCTAGAGCAACTAATAGCCCATGAAATTACACCCATAGACCCGACTTTTTGCCTGACTCAAAAAATAGCATCTATTTCTTATAAACAGATACAAAAACTTACCAATGACCAAGCAGCTATTTTGGAATGGTATATTACTGGGGATAATTTTCTAACTTTTATTATTCTTCCTCAAGCTGTTACTCCTATTCTCTGGCAATCATCGTCGGAAAACCTAGAAGCTCTAAAAAATCTAGCTGACAATTACTTAAATACCTACCTTCAGAATAAAACTCAGTGGCAGCAAAATCTTCCCTTATTTCTTGAACAACTAGCTGAAATTTTACACCTTAAGGAATTACTTGCCTACATTCCTGAAACGGTCAAACAATTAGTGCTGATTCCTCATCTGTTTCTACACTTGTTACCTCTTCATGCATTGGCAGCTCAATTACAAAGTGTTGAAGTTGAAGGTAAAACTAGGTTGCCTACTGGAGGCTGTTTGCTTGATTTGTTTCCAGATGGAGTCAAATACGCTCCTAGTTGCCAATTACTGCAACAAGCACAAGCAAGGCTTCGCTCTGAGTTTAATCGCTTCTTTGCCCTCCAAAATCCCACAGAAGACCTCAGTTATACCAACCTAGAAGTGCAAGCTATCCAAAAATATTTTCAATCTCGTCATATCCTGATTAAAAACGATGCTAAGAAAGCTAATCTTAAGTTGAATGAGCGATCGCGAAAATCTCTTCATACTGCCAACTGCATTCATTTTTCCTGCCACGGTTACTTCAATATCGTAAATCCTCTGCTCTCTGCCCTCCTATTAGCAGATTGCTACGTCCCTGAAGAATGCAAACCCAATTCCAACTACTACATTCACCTGAAAATCCAAGACAATCAAGTTATCGATTTACAAAAATGCCTTACCTTGGCAGATTTATTTACCCTTGACCTTAACAAATGTCGCCTTGTTACCCTATCTGCTTGTGAAACTGGGTTAACCGACTTCAGGTCTCTCAGCGACGAGTACATCGGTTTACCTAGTGGTTTTCTAATTGCGGGTGCTTCTGTTGTCGTCAATTCTCTATGGGTAGTAAGTGACTCATCAACTGCCTTTTTAATGGCGAAGTTTTACGAAAATTTACAAAATCAGACTTCAGTGGCGATCGCCCTTAACCAAGCCCAACTTTGGCTGAGGGATATTACTGGAGCCAAATTGTGGCAATGGATTCAAGAAAAACAGCTACCCTTAGATCCAACTCAACAGTTACACTTGAGAAGAATCCCAGCTAATAGTAAGCCATTTCAACACCCTTTCCACTGGGCAGGTTTTTGTGTAATTGGTCAGTGATGAGCCAGTAAAATTTAGCCTCCTAAGTCTAAAAACTATCTCAGCTTTTAGCGCGATCGCACAGCATTATGGATGAACAACGTCACCAAGCCTATATTGAATTGACGCAAGAACTACTAGGTGCAGATAGTACTCGAGTGTCCGAGATTTTAGATGCGAAACAGGAGTGGGTAGATTCGGGTTGGGTTGAAACACTAGAAAAAATAGCAGGACAGTTAGCTGCACAAGGCAACTTAGAGGATGCTGAAAAAGTTTACACATTACGAGATTATGCAGCCCAGTTGGTTAACTTACAAAACATCAGACTTGCTGCACCATTTTGGGCGCGAGTTTGGCGCTTGCTTTTGGAAAGTAATTGCGATCCCAAGGTAATTGAACCTCTGTTGAAAACAAATCTAGAAAAACTCAATGATACATTCGCTCAATTGCTACCAATATGGACAAATACACTTTTCTCTACTTTTACACCAGAAACACGACTTGTATTCGCTGGACTATTAGTCAATTTTGGCAATTTAATTTATCAGTTTCCTTTAGGCAGCAGAGCCAGTAACTTGGAGATTGCTATTGCTAGCTATCATGCGGCTCTAGAAATTCATACCGAAAATCAACTGCCCGAACAATGGGCAACTACCCAAAATAGCCTTGGAGTAGCTTATGGCGATCGCATTCGTGGCGAGAAAGCTCTGAATTTGGAGCAAGCAATTAATCACTTCAACGCAGCTCTGAGAGTTAACACACAAAAGACATTTCCCCAAGAATGGGCGATGCTCCAAAACAATTTAGGAACAGTTTTTGGTGCCCGCATTTTAGGCGATTTGGCAAAGAATCGAGAACAATCAATCGTTTATCATCACAATGCTTTGAAGGTTTGTACCCGTGACACCTTCGCTGAAAATTGGGCATCAAGCCAACATAACCTGGGAGTAGCTTACTATCGTCGGATACAGGGCGATCAGACTGAAAACATAGAGCAGGCGATCGCTTGTTTTCGCAAAAGCTTACAGATTTACACCCGGAGTATATTTCCTCAAGATTGGGCCCAAATGCAGAAGAAGTTGGGAATGGCTTTCCTGGAACGCCAGAAAGGAGAAAAGGAAAGAAACCTGGAACGCGCCATTCATTACTTACAGAATGCTTTGCAAATCTACACTCAACCTGAGTTTCCAGAACAATGGGCAGAAATACAAAAGATTCTGGGAGTCCTTTACTGGAAGCGACGTCAAGGATCGCGTTCAGACAATTTGGAGCGATCGATTGCGTACTATCAAAATGCTTTACATATTTATCAACAAAGCGAGTTTCCGGAGTCTTGGGCAGAAACTCAAAATGCATTGGCTATGGCTTATCGATCTCGTATTCAAGGCGATCGCCAAGACAATTTGCAACAGGCGATCGCCTGTTGTCAGGCAGCATTAAATGTACGTACTCAAGCTGCCTTGCCTAACTTTCATGCAGAAAGCCTACTCAATTTGGGACTACTCTACACAGATACACAGCAACTACAGCTTGCCTTTGATACTTTTGCCAAAGCAATTCAAACAATCGAAGCTTTGCGGGATGATATTCTCTCTGGAGACATAGCTAAACAAAAACTGGCACAGCAGTGGCATGAACTTTACTCAAACATAGTTGAGGTTTGCCTTCAACTAGCTGTCGATGATCGTCAATATCTCGAAGAAGCGATCGTCTACATTGAACGCAGTAAAACTCGCACCTTGATAGAATTAATTCTCAGTCGTAACTTGAACAGCATCTTTCCTCCAGAAATTGTTAGTGAATTGCAACACCTTCAGGCTGAAATTCATCAAGGACAAGCATCTATTCAGACTGGGATAGAAAACCCTGTAGCTCTAATCCAACAACTTCAGCAATTGCGACAACAAAGGAATGAGTTGCAAGACCGTTACCTGCTTATTGGTTCCAGTTTTGAGTTGGCTCCTTTCCAGGCTACGCTGGACAATCACACTGCTATTTTAGGGTGGTACATCGCTAACGATAAAATACTTACATTTATTCTGGCTTCTTCTTCGGAAACTCCCTACCAAGTTGAAGTTGAGGGCTTTCTCCATACAAAAGGGAGTCAAGGGTTTCTCACCGTTTGGCAGTCTAGCCTACAAGACTTAAAGGATTTAGTTGACTGGCTTCAGGTGTATTTGAATGATTACTACAGGCACAGAGAGAATTGGAAAAAGCAATTAACCCAACACTTAGAACAGCTTGCCCAAATCCTGCATCTCGATTTCCTATTAACCCAGTTACCTAAAACCTGTAACTCTCTTGTTTTAATTCCTCATCGGTTCCTAAATCCTTTACCGCTGCACGCATTACCCATATCAAGGGGTACATTATTTTCCCAATTTCCTGGTGGAGTTAGCTATGCGCCAAGTTGTCAGCTACTACAGTTGATAAAAATCCGAAATAGACCTAATTTTTCTCATCTTTTTGCAATTCAAAACCCTACTGGCGATCTTGTCTACGCAGATGTGGAAATTGAAGCAATTAGACAATATTTTGAGGTATCAACTACTCTTCAAAAAACACTAGCACTCAAATCTGCTATTGATAGCAACGTTTTCAACTCTGCTCATTGCATTCACTTTGCTTGTCACGGCTTTTCTGATTTAATTTCTCCTTTCAATTCAGTCTTAGAATTGGCAGATACTTCGCTTAGTCTGGGAGAAATCTTTTCTTTGAACTTGCAACAAACGCGCCTTGTTACTCTCTCTGCTTGTGAGACAGGTTTGACCGATCCAGTTGGTACCAGCAGTGAATATATTGGTATATCTAGTGGTTTCCTTTATGCAGGTGCTTCTAATGTTGTCAGCTCTCTCTGGACAGTAAATGACTTATCAACAGCTTTATTAATGATTAAGTTTTATCAAAATTTGCGTACTGATAAATCAGTAGCATTAGCGTTAAATCAAGCTCAAACTTGGTTAAGAGATATTAGCAAGCAGGAACTTGAAATATGGATTATAGAAAATAAAATTTCTCTTGATGCGAGTCTCAGGATTGCTTTACGTCGTAGGTTAAATAAAATTGTAGATGGAGACCAACCATTTCAATCACCTTTTTATTGGGCAGCATTTTGTGCAATAGGTTACTAATTATATTTTTATGCTTATTTATCTAAAAATGACTTTTGAAGAAATATGGGAATACTAAATTGGTTACAAGGTATTAGCGGCAAATTACGTCCATTGATAGATGAATCAAAATCATGTTCAAGTTATGAAGATTTCCTCGCTACTGTTGTGGAAGTAGTGGTAGATAATGACAATAACCAAAAAATAGTTTATTCACTGTTGAAAAAAAACCTTGATAAACTAGACGATAATTTTGCTATCCTCTTACAAAATTTAGCAATAAATACCACTAATGTGGATTCAGATGACTCACAGGGTGTTGCTGCGGCGCTCACTTGTTTTAGTCTTCAGCTTCAACAGTTTCCTCTAGGCAGTAAAGATAATAACTTAGAAATTGCAATTATTGGTTATCAAAAAGCCCTAGAGGTTTTTACTCGCAAAGATTTCCCAAATCAGTGGGCAGATATCTACAATAACCTTTCAGTAGCTTTGTGGGAGCGTATTAGAGGAGATAGAGCAGAGAATCTAGAATTTGCAATTATCTGCTGTGAAAATGCTCTGCTAGTCTACACTCCTGAAGTAGATCCAGAGGGGTGGGCATTGGCACAAAGTAACTTGGCAAATGCTTACAGCCAACGCATTCAAGGAGATAAAGCCGAGAATTTGGAAAAAGCCATTATCTGCTGTGAAAATGCCTTGCAAGTCTATAGCCCCCAATCCCATCCCACAGATTGGTCTAGGACACAAATCAATTTAGCAAATGCTTACCTTTATCGTCTGCAAGGAGAGCAAGCCGAAAATTTAGAAAAAGCGATCACTCACTACCAAAATGCCCTACAGGTTATCGATCGCAAATCTTTTCCTGAACAGTGGGCATTGATTCAACATAATTTAGTAGGTGCTTACATAGAGCGCATCTTCGGTAATCGAGATGAAAATATTGAATTAGCAATCGCATGTGGTAAAAATGCTCTACAGGTATATCAGCCTCAAACATTCCCAGAGAGGTGGGCAACAATACAGAATGAGTTGGCAATTAGTTACAGCAAACGCATTTTAGGAAATCGTAATCAGAATCTCAAAACAGCAATTAAACTTTTTAAAAAAGCCTTAAATATCCTTAACCCTGAAGCATTTCCACAAAGATATATTGGAACATTGACAAATTTGGGTTTTAGTTATCAAGGGCTAGGACAAGAACTTAATGCTTATAATGCATTTGCATCTGCAATTGATACTGTAGAATCTCTGCGGCTCGATATTAGTTCTGGGGATGAAGCTAAACGAAAACTAGCTGAGGAATACAATAGACTATACCAAAGTATGGTGGAAGTCTGCGTTGCACTTGCTTGTGATGAACCTAGCTATGGTAGAAAAGCTGTTGAATATGTCGAGCGAAGCAAAGCTCGTAACTTGGTTGAACTATTGGCTGACCGCGATCGCTATCCTAAAGGCATAACCCCAGAAGTTAGCAAACAACTCGATCAACTGCGGCACGACATTAGAATAGAACAACAAAGATTAGATATTGAAGAAAAAAAAGGCTCACTAGTTAGTACACTATCCTCTAGTGAGGAGTACGTTAATCTAAACAGTTTGTTTACGCCTAAAATTCTAAGTCGTAGCCATCTGACTGAATTACAACAAAAGTTAGATCGGCTAATTACAAATGAAATCCAACCATTAGACTCCAGCTTCACTCTTACTCAAAAAGTTGAGCCGATTGCATTTCAAGAAATACCAAAATTACTACCTGATGCACAAACAACCTTGATAGAGTGGTATATATTGGATGAAGTCTTCCTTACTTTTATCATCACTGCACAATCAGTTCTTTATATATGGGTATCCGACCCTAGTGACTTGCAAGCACTATTAGATTGGAACACAGAATATCTAAATCATTATAATAATCAAAAGTCGCAATGGAAATCAAATCTAACATCTCAATTGGAAAATCTAGCTAAAATTTTACACCTAAATGAGATTCTTAGTTATGTACCAGTAGAGTGCGATCGCTTAATCCTGATTCCCCATCGATTTCTGCATCTGTTTCCTCTCCATGCATTACCTTTGGCTAATGGTGATATCTTACTAGACCGTTTCGAGCGAGGCATTAGCTATGCTCCTAGCTGCCAACTACTGCAACTGACTCGAAAACAAACATCTCTCAATTTCAGCCGCTTTTTTGCAATTCAAAATCCCACAAGCGACCTGTCTTATAGCAATGTTGAAGTGGAAACTGTCTCCTCATTTTTCCCCTCAGTTGATGTTTTAGTAAAGCAAACAGCAACCAAAGCGGCTCTTAATGCAAGTATTAACTTGTCATCGACATCCTGCTATCATTTCTCTTGTCATGGTGAATTTAACCTCAGTTTTCCTCTCGAATCAGCACTGATTTTGGCAAACAATGAACGTCTGACTTTAGGGGAAATTTTTGAAATTAATCTCAATCAATGTAGCCTTGTTACTTTATCTGCTTGCGAAACAGGATTAACTGACTCCAGCAGCCTCAGTGATGAATATGTTGGTTTACCTAGCGGTTTCCTTTATGCAGGCAGTCCTAATATTGTCAGTTCGCTGTGGACAGTAGATGACTTATCTACAGCATTTTTGATGATTAAGTTTTATCAGAATTTACACAAGGGTTTGGCTGTGGCTTTGGCGCTCAATCAAGCTCAACTCTGGTTAAAGGATTTGACCAAGGGGGATTTGGAAAAATGGATTGAACAAAACCAGTTACTATTACAACCAGCAGTTAGGATGGGTTTGCGTCGTCGTCTTTATAAGTTGGCAGAGGATGTTAAGCCTTTTAAATCGCCTTTCTACTGGGGAGCATTTTGTGCGATTGGTCAGTAATTTTAGCTATGAAGCCACGAGTTGAAATTTTCGAGCTAGAGTATTAAATAAAAATCCAACAGAATTGGTTTGAGGGGTTATGCTTAATGGATGAAAGTCGTCTTAAATCCTATCTTAACCTAATTCAATCACTACTTGACTGTAAAAGTGGCGAGGAGTTGGCGCTGTTACAAAATAATCAAGAGTTGATTGACATTGATTTTATTCAAGTGATGGAACAGGTTGCAACTCAGGCTCAAGAAGAAGGACAACAAAAAGCGGCAGATTTTTTACAGACTTTAGTTAAGCAATTAAAAAAAGCTTTTGCAGTAGCAGAATTAACAGATAATTCTCAAGAGCAAGGTGAAATTACTCAAACTTATTACAACTTAATAGAAGCACTATTGTCTTGTTCTAATGGTCAAGAAGGGCAAATTTTGAAGGATAATTTTGATTTGCTTGATTTAGGCTTGTCAGAGACGATGAAGCAGGTTGCAGAAACCCTCATGGAAGAGGGTGAGGAAGACACATCTGAGTGGTTACTAAATGTTGCTTCTCAAGTGAGGGTTGTTGTAGCAGCTCGCCTATTTGATAAAGGTAATCAATATTATCATCTTAACAATTTTGCAGCAGCCGAGCAATCATGGCAAGAGTCTCTAGCTTTATATCAGGAAATTGGTGATCGCCAATGGGAAGCAGAATTGTTAAGTAGCCTTGGTATTGCTTATTACTTTATGGGACGATATCAAATTGCTATTGATTACTGCCAGCAGTCACTTAAAATTCAAAAGGATATTGGCGCTCGCACAGGAGAAGCTGATTCTCTGATCAATATTGGTAATGCTCTTTACTCTTCAGGCAAATATGATGTAGCTATCGATTACTATCAGCAGTCACTTGCAATTAAAAGGGAGATAGGGGAGCGTAGAGGGGAAGCGACTGCGCTAATGAATATAGGTAATGCTTTGTACTCAACTGCAAAATACGATTTAGCTATAGACTATTATCAAAAGTCACTCGCAATTCAAGAGGAAATAGGCGATCGCAAAGAAGAGGCGAAATCTAGGGGTAATTTAGGTGCAGCTTATATTGCTCTGGGACAGTATAAAAAGGCAATCGACTTTTATGAACAACAACTAGCGATTGCACGACAGATAGAAGATCGTCTTGGAGAGGCTAACGCACTAAATAATTTAGGTACTCTGTATAACGCATTAGGTCAATATGAATCGGATATTAAATACCAAAAGCAGTCACTAGCCATTTACCAGGAGATAAAATATCGCCACGGGGAAGCTTGCTCTCTTGGAAACTTAAGTTCTGCTTATCGTGCATTAGGTCAGTACGATTTGGATATTGATTATCAGCAGCAATCACTAGCCATAACACGAGAACTTGGAGACTTGCAAGGAGAAGCAACATCTCTTGGTAGTTTGGGTAATACTTACTTATTGCTGGGGGAGTATGATGCTGCTGTTGACTATTATCAGCAGTGGCTGAAAACTTCTCAAGAAATCGGCGATCGCACAGGAGAAGCCAAATCAATGGCGGGTTTGGGCATTGCTTATTATTATTTAGAAAAATACCAGCAAGCTATTGACTATCATCGGAATTCACTTAAAATTGCTGAGGAAATTGGTGATTTTGATAGCCAAGGAACCGCATTGAATAATTTAGGGTACTCTCTTTTTAAATCAGATCAAATAGAAGAAGCCGAAACAAAACTTCAAGAGGGAATAAAAATTAGAGAATCTTTACGTTTAGATCTAAAAGACTCTGATAAAATATCAATTTTTGAAGACCAAGCTCGTACTTATCGGCTGTTGCAAGAAGTGTTAATTTATCAAAATAAATTTTCGGAAGCTTTAGAAATTTCCGAGCGCGGTCGTACTCGTGCATTTGTAGATTTGTTAGCTGAACGTTTATTTAAACAAACCAATACACAAAACCTCGCTAATCCCATAACCTATGTTCAGGTTCAACAAGTTGCTCAATTACAAAATTCAATCCTAGTCGAATACTCAATTATTGATGAAAATAAACTGTTGTTTATTTGGGTTATTAAACCAACAGGCGAAATAAATTTTTCTCAAGTAGACCTTAAATTTCTCAAACAAGAATACACATCACTATCTAACCTAATTACACAAGCTCGTACATCTTTAGGTATTTTAGATAGTAAAAGTGATATATCAAATCATACAGTTTTTGAAGATTGTAATAAATTCATTGAGTTAAAGCAACTTTATAAAATTCTTATTCAACCAATCTCGCACCTACTACCAACTGACCCTAAAATTCCTGTTTTCTTCATTCCCCAAGATAACCTTTTCTTAATTCCCTTCCCGGCGCTGCAAGACGCAGAAGGCAAATTCCTTATAGAAAAACACACTATTGTTACTGCTCCTTCCATTCAAATACTGGAGTTAACCCAAAAACGAAGTGTAGAAGTACCAGAAACTTCTTTAGAAGCTCTAGTTGTGGGAAATCCGAAAATGCCAACTATTCCCTTAACTGAGCCACCTGTGGAGTTAAAGAATTTAGCCTGGGCGAAAACAGAAGCACAAGCGATCGCACCCTTTCTCAACACTCAAGCCATCACGGGTGCAGATGCAACCAAAGCATATATTACACAACTTCTTCCCAAAGCACGATTGATACACCTCGCAACTCACGGTTTATTAGATGATATCCGACAGCTGGGCATACCAGGGGCGATCGCTCTTAGCAAGAGCGATGAAGATAATGGCTTTCTCACGGCTGGCGAAATCTACGACATGAAACTAAACGCCGAACTGGTTGTGCTAAGTGCTTGCAGTACCGGACAGGGTAAAATCACTGGCGATGGCGTGATTGGACTATCCCGTTGTTTGATAGCTGCTGGGGTAAAAAGTGTAATTGTGTCTCTGTGGTCGGTAGAGGATTTGTCCACTGCCTTATTGATGGTGAAATTTTACCAAATTTTCCAAAAGGGAGTAGCGGCTACCGTCGCTCTCAACGAGGCTCAACGCTGGTTGTTGGGAGTTACAAAAACAGAATTGTCAGTTTGGGTAAACACTAACGAGAGATTTTTTGATGCTACGTTGCAAATTAACCTACGCCGGAGATTGCATCAGTTAGATGATAACGCCAAACTATTTCACAATCCCCGATATTGGGCGGCATTTTGTGCGATCGGACAGTGATTATGGATGAACAACGTCAAGAAGCCTATCTTGAGATAATCGGTGCCTTGCTTGACTGTCCTAGCGGAGAAGAACCGCAGGTCATAATGGCTGCTAACCCAGATTTTATTGACATTGGGTTGGTGGAGATTATGAAACAAGTAGCAGCGGTTTGCGTACAGCGAGGAGAGAAAAACACTGCTGATTTTTTAACTAAGATCGCTAGTCAGATTGCTGGAGCCTTGGAGTCGTTGGCAGAAGAATCTATAGAGAAGGGTGGCGAGACATCGCCGATAATACACTCCGTAGAATATCATGATTTCTTAACTGAAACATTACGTTTAGTTATTGAAAGCGATAGTGAGCCACAAACTGTCTACCCTTTCCTTAATAACAATTTAGACAAACTCGATCAGAGGTGCTCCAGAGAGTTGCAGGAATGGTCGAAAACAAATTTATCCAGGCATGAGTCACAAGAGGCTAAGAAAATTGCCGCAGGAATCGCTAACTTAAGTAACATACTACAGAATTTTCCTCTGGGGAACAAAGCTAGTAATTTAGAAATTGCCCTTACTGGCTGTGAAATTGTAGCAACCTTTTTTGATAGCCAAGTTTTCCCTATACAATGGGCTGGAATTCAAATCAATTTAGGCAATATCTACCATTGCCGAATTCAGGGGAATCGCGCAGATAATTTGGAGCAAGCGATAGCTTATTATCAAGCTGCTTTACAAGTTTTTACTCTTGAAGCTTTTCCCCAACAATGGGCACTAACGCAAAATAACTTGGGTAACGTTTACCTGGAGCGAATTCAGGGAGAACGTACTCGGAACTTGGAAGAAGCGATTCACTGCTATAATTTGGCATTACAAATCCGTACCCGCCATACAGTACCCTCAGACTGGGCACAAACTAAGGCTAATCTGAGCAACGCCTACCGTGAAAGAATTTATGGAGACCGAGCTAGTAACATAGAACAGGCGATCGCTTTTTGTCAAGAAGCTTTACAAATCTTGACTCAGAATGATTTCCCCCAAGAATGGGCTATTACCAAAACCAATTTGGGAACTGCCTACCAAGAGCGAATTAGGGGAAACCGAGCCGAAAATTTAGAGGTAGCGATCGCTGTTTACCGAGAAGCCCTGCAAATTCGTACTCGCGAAACCATTTCTCAAGGTTGGGCTGAAGTACAAATGAATTTAGGAAGTGCCTATCGTACCCGAATTTTTGGCAACCGAGGTGAAAACTTGGAAAGAGCAATTGCTGCTTTTCAAGAAGCTCTAAAAGTTTTTACCCGCGAGATATATCCGCAACAATGGGCACTTACCCAAACTAATTTGGGTAGTGCATATCAGGAAAGAGTTGGAGGGGACAAAGCTGAAAATTTGGAGATGGCAATTGCTGCTTATGAGTCTGCTTTATTAGTCCTGACTCGCGAAGATTTTCCTCAAGATTGGGCAAAAATTCAAATTAATCTTGGCTCTGCCCATTACAGGCGCATTCTAGGAGATCGTGGTCAAAACCTAGAACTGGCTATCTCTTTCTACCAAAAGGCACTTCAAGTCTATACTAAGGAGACTTTGCCTGAAAGTTGGGGACAAACCCAAAATAATCTAGGTAATGCCTATGGGGATAGGATTAATGGAGACCGAGAAGAGAATTTAGAGATAGCAATAGTTGCCTACGAGTCTGCCTTGCAAGTTTTTACTCCCGAAGTATTTCCCCAAGATTGGGCGTTTATTCAAACTAATTTAGGAGGGACATACTACAACAGAATTCGTGGTGTTCGAGAAGAGAATCTAGAGGTTGCAATTGCTGCTTGTCAATCGGCTTTGCAAGTTCTTACCTACGAAACATTTCCTGAAGATTGGGCTAGAGCGCAATCTAATCTAGCTGCTGCCTACTACGACAGAATTCGCGGCAGCCGGGAGGAAAATCTGGAGGCGGCAATTGCTGCTTGTAAGTCAGCTCTACGGTTTTATACCCTTGATGTTTTTCCCCAAGATTACACCAGAACTTTATTTACCCTGGGCTTGCTTTACCAACAATTCGGGCGACTTCACGATGCTTACACCACTTTTAACTCTGCCATTGAATCTGTAGAATTCCAAAGCGGAAAAATTACTTCTGGGGAGCCAGTTAAGCAAAAATTAGCGTCGCAGTGGGCTAGGTATTACTGGAGTATGGTAGAAGTTTGCCTGGAATTGGCGATCGCAGACCCTCAATATTACGCTAGGGCTATCGAGTATGTAGAGCGTAGCAAAGCTCGCAGTTTAGTGGAACTTCTCGCCGGTTTTGACCTCTACCCCAAAGGCGATATTCCCGAAAGCATCATCAATGAACTGAAAAGATTGCGCCGAGGAATTTCAGCAAAACAGCGCCAACTGGATATGGTAGTAGAACTTGAACAGTTAGATGAAACTAATCGCACCTATCGGCAGCAGTTACACCAAGAATTGCATTCATTGCAGCAACAGTTTAATCAATTGCTAAATCAGATTGAGGAGATAGATTCTAACTTCAGGGTTACCCATAAAATTGAACCTATCTCAGTTGAGGAAATTAGGCAATTACTAACTGATGACCAAACGGCTCTTATCGAGTGGTACATCACTGGTGAAGCCATCTTTACATTCACGGTTACCCTGCAAGCGGAGTATCCTCGTGTTTGGCAATCTTCCCACACAGAAAAAACAGCCTTGTTGGATTGGATAAAAGAATATATCTCAGACTATGCTCAAAATAAAAATCAGTGGCAGAGGCTATTATCAGAACGTCTTCAGCATTTAGCTCAAATCCTTCATATCGATGACATCCTCAGCAGCTTACCCAAAAGCTGCCAACAACTGGTTATCATTCCTCATCTTTTCCTACACCTATTTCCCTTGCACGCCCTCCCTATCGCTGATAGTTCTCGTCTTTTAGACCGCTTTTCTAAAGGGGTACGCTACGCTCCTAGTTGCCAGGTACTACAGGTGAGCCAAAAGCAGAAACGCTCAAACTTTACCCATCTGTTTGCCATTCAGAATCCCACTGAAGACCTGAGTTATAGCGATATTGAAGTGGAAACTATTCGGGGCATCTTTCACCCATATGATGATGTTCTCGTTAAAAGAGCAGCTAAGAAAGAAGCGATTAACAATCAGCAATTTAGTACAGCTAATTGCGTCCACTTCTCTTGCCATGCTTACTTCAATTCAGATATCTCTATGCTTTCAGGACTCTTGCTGAATGATTCTCGTGTTCCTGCTAGTTCTACCCACAATCCTCCATATTGTCTTTCTTTGCCCGATGGCAGTGCAATCGATTTGAGTAAATGTCTGACTTTGGGCGAAATCTTTGAACTTGATCTCAGTCAATGCCGTCTTGTTACCCTCTCTGCGTGTGAAACGGGTTTTATCGATTTCCAGATTCTCAGCGATGAATATGTAGGTTTACCTAGCGCCTTTCTGGTTGCTGGAAGTCCTAGTGTGGTCAGCAGCCTGTGGACAGTAAATGATCTATCGACCGCATTTTTGATGATCCAACTTTATCAGAATTTGCGAACTGGTGACTCAGTAGGAGTGGCATTGAATCAGGCACAGCTTTGGCTGCGAGATGTAACCAAGGTTGAATTGGAAAGATGGATTGAAGAAAACCAGTTACCACTGAGTCCAGCAGTTAAGATGAATCTACGTCGCCGCCTATATAAGTTAGAGGATGATACTAAACCCTTTCAATCGCCTTTCTACTGGGCGGCATTTTGTGCGATCGGTCAATGACATCAAATATCGATAATATACAGCTAAGACTATCGGTAGAATCTGCCCAAATCATGAACGAAATCACCCAGAATTTGGGACTGTCTAGTCCTAGTATTACTCTTTATGCCTTCCATCTGCGAAACAGCATTAACCAAGGGGAAGAACCGACTTTAGTGGAAGCACCACATTTGTGGGAACAGTTAGTTGATTTGGGTAATAAACTCCACATTATAGAACTACAAACTCTAAAACAAAAACTTATTTGTTACCAAGATAATCAATATTTTCCCCAAGCAGAAGATAGTCTGGGAGTTGAATATAGCAATCTCCTACATAATCAAGAACAAAGTTTAAACTTTCAGTTAATTCCTCAAACTGGTGGGTTAGAGCTTCAAGGTTTACTTTGCCCTTTTCGATTACACGATAGTTATGCAATTGATTTAACTCTGTATTCTCAAGATACGTTCAGCATACCTCAATTAAGTAATCTTAATTCCAAAAATCTGCTGCTACCTCCACAAATTCAAGCTTCTTTGGGGAAAACATTATTACTTTTTGGTCAACCAATAGAAGCACAAGACAACTATCAAGATTTGGCTAATGCTTTTGTTGCACAAATACTTTCAGAAAGAAATTCAACTGAGTTAGTTGGTACAGGTTATCTGCTAGGCAATCCAATTTTTGAATATGAAAGCACCCACACAGACCCTGCCAAAAAACTGCATATTTTAGTTTGGTTTAAATGCCAAGATATGAACCAAAACCACATGGATAAAGTAGCTGAAATTCTACTATATCTGCTATGGTGTCGCCACAAAATTCAGTATGTTTATCATCAATCTCGGTGGTGCGATGCAAGAGCAAAACAACTTTATAGCAAATTAGAAGAGTACAGGCGACGTTTTAGTAAAATTTCTCAAGCAACAAATAGACAATGGCAACTTAGACCGTTACAAGCAGAGTTACGGCAAGAAATCTTGGATTATAGTCGCTACCTGGAAGACATAAAAGACCATGAAAATACTATTGCTATTAACGAACAAAATTATAGGGCTAAGTTAGAAAAGCTACAAATATTACCAGAAACAAATTTGGATCTATGGCAGATTTTTTTACAATATACCGAAAATAAATTACAAAAACAAATTCAAACAGATTTGCGCTTCTTAGAACGGGGGCGCGATCGCCTGCAACATCTAAAAGTTATACTTCAGGAAACCATTGCTACTGAACCAGTAAACGACGATATGCCTGGGATTCCTCCTGAAATCTATAGTAGATTACGTAATGCTTTGTTGAATTGTGACCAATTTGACACCGCTCAACGCTTACGAAATTTCTTTAAAGCAAATGCTCCCCTTACACCTTGGCAATCTCATTGGCAAACTGGTAGCCCGTCTGAACTGGTGGAGGATGCAATTGGTTACTTAAATGATAAATTTCGTGACGACACAAAGGAAAATGCCTTAGTTATACTGCTGCGTCTACTCGCAAACTCAATAGACCCAGCTGACGATCGCCATCAAATTTTAGCAGAACTGGCAGAGGAACTTAATGTTGTACTTTCCCGCCATATATCTAATCAAGCTTTTAAACCAGTCAATATTCCCCCTGAAATCAACACTGGTGGTCAAAATTCTCTAGGAAATCAAATAAAGCAAAACCTGAAATGCAGTTTCAGTTGGTTGCACCTCACAGACCTTCATCAAGGTATGAGGGAACAGCATTGGCTTTGGCCTGGTGTTAGAGAAATCTTCTTTGCAGATTTGAAACGCCTTCATGATAAGTGCGGGCCGTGGGACTTAGTTTTATTTACTGGAGACTTAACTCAGCTAGGAAGTGCCCAAGAATTCGAGAAACTCGATCAACTCATGAAAGAACTATGGGATTTTTTCGATAAACTGGGTTCATCCCCCAAGTTACTAGCAGTACCAGGCAATCACGATTTAGTTAGACCCAATAAAAAAGATCCTGCGGTACGACTTTTGCAGCAGTGGCTAAACCTACCGGACATACAGGAAGAGTTTTGGGAGGATGCGGAGTCACCATATCGTCAAGTGGTTACAAAAGCATTTGAAAACTACATCATATGGTGGGAAAATCAAACCTTCAAGCCCAAAGACCTAAAACTAGGAACTTTACCAGGGGATTTTTCAGCCACCATTGAAAAGGAAGGTGCAAAGCTGGGAATTGTAGGTTTGAATACAAGCTTTCTCCAATTAACTGGTGATAACTATGAAGGTAAGCTGGCACTTCATCCCCGCCAATTTCATCAAGCCTGCAACGGTGATGGTTCGGCTTGGACAAAACAACACAACGCCTGTCTGTTGCTGACACATCACCCACCAGGATGGTTAAATCCAAATTCACAACGAGATTTAAAAGCAGAAATAACATCTCATGGACGCTTTGCCGTTCACCTGTGCGGGCATTTACACGAAGCATTTTCTGGAGAAATTGTAGAAGGTGGAGCTGATGCTCGACGGATTTGGCAGGGTCGATCGCTTTTTGGTTTAGAATACTATTCCAGAGAAAATACAGAAGTTCAACGTCTGCATGGTTACACTGTTGGCAAAATAGAAGTGAGCAAGAATAAAGGTAATTTGATATTTTGGCCTCGTGAAGCACGTCTACAAGGAGGACAGAGAAGTATTGTGCCAGATTATTCTCTAGTGTTGACTGATAACCAGCACACTGAGCCAAAAGAGTTTGAACTGCTGCAACCTTATGCCAGTAGGAATATGTAAAAAATTAACTTGAATAAAAATGAGTCACTAACAGCCTTGAAATTAATACAAAATTTTTGGTATATATAATCACATTTAGTGTTGATAAAAATCTCGTTCATTGAAGATGAAGATAAAATTTCAGCATTTAAAGAAAATGATGGGGATGCATTGGATATATATCAGTCATCTCTGTAACAGTGTAATCTTTTAGGCGATCAACTATGACATGATTTCAGTAGAACTATATGAATTATGCCAAAATGTGTTTTTGAAATGCGATTATTTTGCTAATAATGACGCTCAAGGGCTTCGCAATTTATGTAGACCAATTGATGGACTTAAGCATCTAGCACTTAAAATTCCAAATAGCGTTGATTCTATCATTTTAGTTCAATCGGTATTAGCAATTGTTTTGGAAGGAGAAAATGATACAGATAGTTGGATATTTCCTAAGTTTATAAAAATATTACAACTGAGTATTTCCGAAGGTGATGCACGACGGATAGAATTTGATGACCTCTTAAGCAAGGTTCAAGAGTATAGAAACTTCACTAGAGCCAAGCAACCGAAAATTCATATTGACAAACACGAAATTTTTAATTCAATTATCGAAATTGATTTTAAAGACCAAGAAGATAACATAATCCAAGCTATACGTTGTCAAGAAAAACGTCAACGAAAAGCTGCATTTTTAGTTAATGGTTACGATGATAGATACGGACAAGAAATCTTGATTGAACGATTATTCCGGAAATTACCAGAGTTCATAAATGGACGAAAAATCAAAATAAAATTAGATAGCGGATGTGAAATATCCTATTTTTGGAAGCAAATTGCTCCAGAATTTTTTGGCTCGGAGCATATACCTAAAATGACAAAGGATATAGAAGAGAAAATTATAGATAAAATTCGTGAATGCTTACAATCTCAAAACTTGATTTTTATTTTTTATATACCTGACTATCTCTTAGCAGGATTTCTAACTGATTTAATTCAGCATTTTTGGCAACCAGTTGTAGATAGAGTCAATCACAAAGATACTTACCTAACAATGTTCCTCGTTGAACACAACCATAAAGAACTAGGAGCTAAAGGTTTAGGTGCTTGTTTAGCTTCGGACTTTGAGGATGAGCCAAGCTATCCTAGCTATCCCCTATATTTAAGTCAGCTAAGTAAATTTTCGAGCAAGCACTTAAATGAATGGTTGGACAATGGTGTAAAAGATGAAAAAATACGTCAAAATTTGCTTGCTGGTATGCAGCAGAGAAATTTTGTTGATAAATTGTTGAAAGAAACTGAATGGGGCATTCCTGAGCTTGTTTATAAAAAGATTTGCAGGTATTTTGATGTTAGTTGGGAGGAAATTGACCAATGCCAGATTCGATAATACCTCACATCTACACAGGCGAAAAGCAACCATCCCTCCAAGAATGTGAACTGAATGGACGTGAGCCTTATATACCCTCACCAGAGTTGATTGAAGCAGTAAATCTGACAATTTTTTTACAAAAACGCCCTTTGTTGCTCAAGGGAGAACCGGGTTGTGGTAAAACTCGCTTGGCTCGTGCTGTGGCGGATGAACTAGGTTTACCTTATGAGTCTTGGTATATCCAGTCTACAACTAGGGCAAAAGATGGTTTTTACACTTACGATGCGATCGCTCGTCTCCAAGATGCCCAATTATCACAGCATGATGAGCAGAAACGCTCAAAAGTGGATGACCCTAAAAATTATATCAGGCTTAGGCCGTTGGGTCGTGCGTTTCTGTACTCCCTTGACAAATCGCAACGTCACGAACTTGGTTGGTTGGGTAGTGACTTTCAGAAATCGTTGGAAAAATCGCAGCACAACTCCCCAGAAAAACCGCAACGCTGTGTAGTTCTGATAGATGAAATTGACAAAGCCGATATTGACTTCCCCAACGACTTACTTCAATCGCTAGATGAGGGACGATTTACCATTCAAGAAACGGGAGAGGAAATCAAAGCAAACCCAGACTACCTGCCAATTATATTTATTACCAGCAATGATGAGAAAGATTTACCTGATGCTTTCCTACGTCGTTGCTTATTCCACTATATTAAGTTTCCTCAAGAATCTGAATTAATCAACATTATTAATGCTCACTTCCCGAACTCACAACCAGCAGTTATAGGAGCAGCAGTTAGACGCTTTCGACAATTGCGAACACAGATGGAAAAAGATATCGGTAAAACTGGTAAAAAAGTCAGTACCAGTGAGTTAATTGACTGGTTTACAATCTTGCGACGATATTCTGAAGACCAGGCTATCAGAGAACTTAAAGGAGAACTTCCATTTGCTGGAACTTTATTAAAGTACTGGAAAGATTATCGGGACTACTTGCTTCCGCCACGGGAGGATAAAAATGAATCCCGTTGAAATTCCCTTACTCAATGTTTTATTAATTTTATTTAAGAAATTGCGGTCATACGGTTTTCCCTTGGGTGTTGAAGATTATATGTTGGCAATGCAGGCGTTGCAAGGTGGATTTGGTATGGGCGATCGCCAAACATTAGAGCGTCTGTGTTGTACACTATGGACAAAATCTGAGCAAGAAGCCCGTCTGCTAAATCGACTTTTTGATGAAGTGCTAGCTCAACCCCAAACTTATACAAATCAATCTTCTATCAAAGAATCAGTAAAAACTACAGTCGAAACATCCAAAAAAACCGAAACGCCTCAACCTGTAAATCCATCAACAAAGCCACCAGAAACTGTAGATTCTTCAACACCAGCATCTGTTTCCGAAGAATCTAATCAAGCACCGCTTGACAATCAAATAACTGAGCCTCAAAAACCAGTTTCTGAACCAAGTCCACCTGCTGACATAGTGCAAGAAATGGAACCGGAACAGTTAATTCAAGCAGTTCGCAGCAATCAATCTAGTAGCTTTGAAATCAGCTACTACCCCACCGATGTATCAGCACAATATCTACCAGTAACCAGCAGAGAGATGAAGCAGGGTTGGCGTTTTCTACGTCGTCGCGTGCGCGAAGTTACATTAGAGGAGTTAGACGTAGCAGGTACGGTAGAAAAAAATTGTCGCTACGGGATTTTACCTGAACCAGTGATGATGTCACGTTATACCAACCAAGTTAAACTGGTATTACTGGTTGACCAAGGCGGCTCAATGGTGCCTTTTCATCATCTTTCCCGTCAATTGATAGACAAAGCTGAACGGGGTGGAAACATTAAGCAAACCAGTGTTTACTACTTCCAGAACTATCCTGAAAAATATCTTTACAGTGACCCAACCCGGCTGAAAGCTCAACTAATTACGAACTTTCTAGAATTTATTGATAAAAAAACATCTGTACTAATTGTTAGCGATGCTGGTGCTGCACGAGGTAACTATAATCCAGAAAGAGTAGAGTATACCCGAAAGTTCATTGAACAGCTTCAGCAATCAGTAAATTATTATGCTTGGTTGAATCCCATGCCCAATGATAGCTGGCAGTATACCACATCTGCTGAAATTGCTCGTTTTGTGCCAATGTTTGAAATGAGCCGTGAGGGACTTAGTGCAGCTATTAACACTTTACGCGGTCGCTATGTTTACTGGGAGCATCCTTACCAGTGGATGTTGTCATAGTTTTTTATGAGTGAAACAAGTGCAACAAATTTAGATATTGCTGTTGAGCGAGTCGTAGGATTTGCCCAAAAATTTGATCGGGCACATTTAGACTTGGCATGTCATGCTGCATTTCCACAGACACTAACACCTGATTTACTTTACCAAATTTGGCTGCGCTTTGTACCGCAAGCGCCCTGGACAGCAGTTGCTCGCATACTTCTATCTCGTTTGTGTCGTGAGGTGGGTTATGAGCTTTACGAGATGGATGTTGCTGTACGAAATTTGTTGCTAACAGAACTTAAGGAAGATGAGCGTTTTGGTGAACAGCAATTAGATAAATTAGCCGAGTTTTATACCCATTATTTAAAGCAGCAATTTGGAAGCCAAGAAGGACAGGAAGAAGATTTAACCCAGCCTCAATATTGGATAGCACTTGCTTCTACTAAGTCAAAATATCCGAGTCGTAAATTAGCAAAAGCTATTGAGTCGAGGTTGAAACAGAAAAATTGGAAAGAACTGTTTCGCCTAACTTCATTTATACAAGCTGTTCCAGAAGCATTGGTGGAATTTGAAGCACCACTGATTACTTATGCTCGTGGAATGTTGAATTACACTACTGGGGATTTAGAGGGTGCGGCGGAAGAATTTAGCAAATTACAAAGGCGGCAACGTCAAGTTGATATTGTTGGAGTAAATTTGTCAATTCCTGATGAAGTTCCTTTAATTGAAGTAGAATTAGCTTTCTTGCAAAGATTACTACAGATTATTTCGGAAAACAATGGTGATACACAAGTAGTTTATTCATTCCTAGCAAAGAATGTAGAAAAACTGAATGAACATTTAGCAGAAGTATTGCGACTTTGGGCAACCAATCTTTTGAAAAAATTGCAACCAGATGAAGCGCAATTAATAGCTACATATATCAGCAATTTTAGTATATTGCTGACTCAGTTTCCTTTGGGTTATAGAGCCAGGAATATAGAGATTGCTATTACTGGTTATGAAATAGTGTTGACTGTCTTTACCCGTGAGGTGTTTCCTAAAAATTGGGCAGGCATACAGGCACTCTTAGGTAATGCTTATAGAGATAGAATTTCAGGAAATAAAGCCGAGAATTTAGAACAGGCACTTACCTATTTCTTGGCTGCACTCCAAATCTTCACTCACGATGATTTTCCTCAAGATTGGGCTTTGACGCAAATTAGTTTGGGGGAAGCTTACATTAATAGAATTCAGGGAAATAAAGCGGAGAATTTAGAACAGGCAATTGCATCTTGTTTGGCTGCGCTCCAAATCCTTACCCACGATGATTTTCCCCAGGATTGGGCAGGTGCACAAATTAATCTAGGAATTGCTTATATTAACAGAATTTTGGGAGAGAAAGCTGAAAATCTAGAAAATGCGATCGCTGCTTGTACTGCGGCTTTAACTGTCAGAACCCACGACGCTTTTCCCATAGAATGGGCAGCAACACAAAATGCTTTGGGAATTGCTTACATTAACAGCATTAGGGGAGATAAAGCTGACAATTTAGAAAATGCGATCGCTGCTTGTACTGCGGCTTTAACTGTCAGAACCAAAGAGGCTTTGCCTATTGATTGGGCAGAAACGCAAAATAATCTCGCAACTGCCTACAGGGAGAGAATCTTAGGAGAGAAGACAGAAAATATTGAAAATGCGATCGCGGCTTGTACTGCTGCTTTAACTGTCTACACCAGAGAAGCTTTGCCTGTTGAATGGGCAAGAACGCAAAATAATCTCGCAACTGCCTACAGGGAGAGAATTAAAGGCAACAGGGCAGAAAATATTGAAATGGCGATCGCTACTTATTCTGCTGCCTTACAAGTATACACTCGTGAATCGTTCCCATATCACTGGGCAATAACACAAAATAATCTGGGAACCGCTTACCGTGACCGAATATTAGGAGAACGAGCCGAAAATATCGAATTGGCGATCGCTGCTTTCTTTGCTGCACTGGAAGTCAGAACCCGCGATGCATTACCCTATGATTGGGCAGAGACGCAAAATAATTTAGGGACTGCTTACCGTAACCGAATTCGGGGAGACAGGGCAGAAAATATTGAAATGGCGATCGCTGCATACCAAGCGGCTTTGATGGTTTACACTCGCGAAGCTTTTCCCCAAAACCATGCAGAAAATTTATGTAACCTGGGGATAGCTTACCAAAAAGCAAACCAGTTAACCTCAGCTTACAACACCTTTCAATCTGCCATTGCCACAGTAGAATCTTTACGGGAAGAAATAATTTCTGGGGAAGAAACCAAACGCAAACAAGCCCAAGAATGGAACAAACTTTATTGCCACATGGTAGAAGTTTGCCTAGACTTAAGTAATATCACGGAAGCGATTGAATATGTTGAACGTATCAAAACCCGCAACTTAGTTGAACAGATTCTCGAACGTGACTATAAAACCATCTTTCCCCCAGAAGTAGTCACTCAACTAGAAAAATACAGGGATGAAATAGCCACAGGACAATATCAAATCCAAAATGGCAAAGCTGAAAATCCACAAGTCCTAGCACAACATCTTCAAGGATTGCGACAGCAGCGAAATGAATTGCAAAACGGCTATTTACCCGTTGGTTTTGGTTTCAAATTTGACTCATTCCGCTCGACTCTGAACGATCGCACTGCAATTGTTGAGTTTTACATTACAAACGATAAGCTGCTCGTCTTTATTATTACCAAGCAAACCCAACAACCAATTACTTTATCATCCAATTTGGTAGACCTGAACAAATTAGCAAATTGGGCAAACAGCTATCTGAAAGCCTATAGTCATAAAAAATCCTACTGGCAACGCCGCTTAACTACCCGTCTGCACCTGCTAGCAAAAATTCTGCACATTGATGAAATATTAACCCAGATACCAAACCACTGCGATCAACTCATCTTAATTCCCCATATGTTCTTGCATTTGTTCCCCCTTCATGCACTCCCGGTAAGCCAAAATTCTGAAAATTCGCCTTGTCTTCTGGATTTATTTGCTGCTGGTGTGAGTTATGCACCTAGTTGTCAACTACTGCAACAGATGCAAAAGCGACAACGTCCTGAATTCAGTAAATTTTTTGCTATCCAAAATCCTAACCAAAACTTGAGTTGGACTAATATTGAGGTAGAAAATATTAAGCAATATTTCTCCAATATTTATGTGTTAGAGGGAAAGGCTGCAACAAAACAAGCTGTTATGAATCAACTACACCTACCCCTGTCTGCCCATTGTATACATTTTTCTGCTAACAGTTACTTTGACTTTAACTTTCCTTTAAAGTCAGCTTTAATTTTAGCGGATGCTGATAATTCCCAAACTATTGACTTAAACAAATGCCTTACTTTGGAAGAAATCTTTAATCTTAATCTAAGCGAATGCCGTTTAGTCACACTCTCAGCTTCTGAAACAGCCTTAACAGACCTCACAAGTGTTAGTAATGAGTATATGGGCTTCCCCAGCGCCTTTTTAGTTGCAGGTAGCGTTAGCGTAGTGGCTAGTTTTTGGGGTGTAAACGACTTATCGACGGCTTTATTGATGATAAGATTTTACAAGAATCTACAACAAATGGGAACTACGATAGCAGTTGCCCTCAATGAAGCTCAAAGATGGCTTCGGGAAGTTACAAAACTAGAACTGCAAGAGTTGATTCAAGGAATAGACATGAGTCCAACACTAAAAATAAATCTGCATCGTCGTTTTTACAAATTGGCAGATAATGCAAAGCCATTTTGGCAACCTTTTTATTGGGCAGCTTTCAGTGTTATTGGTGCTTAGGAGTAAAAAGTGTCACCTTACGAAGAAAATATTTTAACTTTTGTATACATATTACAAACACAACCTGAGCTATTAACAGCAGAAGACCGTACTGATGTACTAGAATTGCTCGCAACCCTTCCAGATGATGTTGAAGAAATCTCAAATGCGATCGCTCTCTGGTACGAAACCCGTCCGCAAATTTTAGATGCTATCCTTAACGTACCAATTGAAGATTTAGACAGTTTACGAGCTGCGGGCGGTCGTAGTACACCCATCACTGGTGCAGAAAGTAAGGAAATGATTGAAAACTCGGTAACTCAAAGTAGAGACTCGAAAAAGTCAGATTCCTCATCGTCTTCAACGAAGAAAGAATGAAATGTTTGCCACTTAATGCGAGTTCATCTGTTTGTATTTTGATTATAACCGCCAAATAAAAGTAATTTTGAAAATATTATTGTACTTGACATTTTTGAAAAATGCACAATTACAATTACTACATTCGTCTCCATTCTCGCTCAATTTTTTCTAACTCTTTTAGTGCCCCTAAATTTAGATATATTTGGCAAGCTATATTATAATGAGATTCTGCCATTTTTATATTGCTACATCGATGTTTTAGCTTGGCTAATCGATAGTTAGTCAATGCAATATGTTTAACCATACATAGTTCTTGCATTTTAGCTAAAGCTTCTTCTAGAATTTTTTCTGCTGATTCAAAATTCCCCATATAAAATTCAGCTTCCCCTAAATTCCCTGTAGTCTCAGTAATATTGATTTCAAGGTCAGGGAAACTAGGAGATTCTGCGTAAAATTGTAATTGCTTTTTATAGCTTTCTGCTTTTACACCCCAAGCCTGCCGATTGTAATCATCCAAAAATTGGCAAAAATCTTGCATTCTCCCCTGGTCATAATTTTCATGCTGTGATTGCATCCTTAACTGATAGCTTTGTTCTTCTAAGTCCCAACTTTGACGTTCATTATCAATTAATTTCAATGAAAGAGTAGACATTTCTTCCAGATTCTCATAACCCTGCTCTGTAGCTATAGATAAAGCCATATTGAAGCATTTTTCTGCTAACTCCCAATTACCAAAATCAAAATATATTTCTCCTAATGAGTGTAGACATTCAGAGAGTTCAAAACCACTTAGATATGGCAAATTTTTCTCATACAGTTCTTGCAATAAATGCCAGTATCCCCAACGCTTTAAATATTTTTTTGCATTGGAATTTAACAATTTATATGCTTCAAAATAATCCCCTAAATAAAAATATAAGTATTGAGCTTCTAAACATGGATATAATTCTTCGATATTTTTGGGATTATCATATATATTTTTAGCTGCTTTATAATAGCAGTAAACTCTTTGTAAAAGAGCAGGTAAATTATTTATAAGCTCTTTTTGTAAAAATTCTTTAATAACACGATGTAACCCATAATAATGTTCACACTCTTGTTCGTCGTAATAAGATTCGACTAAACAATTATCAACTAATCGTGTTATGATTAGCTCTGTTTTATCAATCTCTACATCACTAGTTTTATATTTTTTTTCTAGTTCACAAGGCTTTATTAAGCAGTCCTCCTTAATCCAATCCTCTGTATATAAGCGTAAAAATGTTAGACCTTTAATATTAATAGGTTTACGTAATATACATATACGTTGTAAAAGTTCCCTTCCCTCCTCACTTTGACGCTCAAATTGAACTTTCAAAAGTTTGGCAGCATTTTTTGTTACTAATTCTGGATGTTTGCGGAGATATCCAGGTTTACCTTTAGCAATAGCAGCTAACTGAGTAAGTAAAAATACATGTCCATCCACACTTTGTGCTATCCATTCTAAATCTTCGTCGCTGTCTGTAAGGTGACGTTGCTGCAAAATTTTAATGCCTGATTCAATTGACACACCTCCCAAAGTTTCTAAATGCACTAACTCTGAATCTGGCTGGGAACCTTCATACCGCGAATCTGCCAAATTAGATGGTTTTTCTCTACAGGTTATAATGATTTGAGATTGGTGATTTTTATACGTTAAATCATTTAGCAAAACACCAAATTCTTCACAAGTAGCATATCCAGCTAAAGGATGGCTAGCTGAATGTAACATTACCTCTGGTTCATCAATCAGGATTAAAAAACGCTGATGTAATAGTTTTGTCAATATAATGTTAATTTTCTCTTGAGCATTATTAGCTAATTCTGCTGCTTCGATTTCTAGAGCATTAAAGAAGAATTGAGCAATTTCATCAAATCTACTTCCTTCTTTTACTCGAAAGAAAATTACACCATCATAAGGACTTTCAGAAGCTAGAGAAGGTGGTTTAAAGGTCACACCCACCGATTCTAAAAGTTTAACAGCTAAACTTGTTTTCCCTATTCCTCCTTGTCCCAACAATGCTATAACTTTAGGTAGAATATTTGTATAATTCGGCTGCTCTCCTGGTTGCAGCAATTTAGTTTTTAATTTATCTATTAACTGAGTTCGCCCTTGCCACACAGCTATTTCTGGGATTTCTTCTAACCCTACCACTCGTTTTTCAACGCATTTTTCTTGATTAAAGGTGCTTGTTGACTGAGAAAGCTTTTCAATAGCATTCTTGACAGTCTCATACAGTTCACTCAATTCACTATATTGCCTATCCCCTGGATGGTACTTATCTCGTAAAGTAGCTAACAAAATTGCTAAAACAGACTCACCTCTGTCTGTTAATTTTTCTATTAAATCTGCTATACAAAAGTTAACTAGTTGCTTTGGATTATTGGCCTTTCTGATTTCATATTTAAATGGAAGTAGTTCATCAGTTACGAAAACTGCAATCAGAGTCTCGTAATCCTTAAACTCATCGCATTGCAAGAGAACTTGGCGACATCTATTATTTAGCTCTTTTGGCAATCCTGCACTCATTTCTTTGCAAATAGATAATTCTTTTCAAGTACTGAAACTATTGAGACTAATGTAGCGTATCATTGTAAAGTTTTACCTTAACTGAAGTTCCCAAGCAACCTTTATATCCTTTGTAATCAACACTTTGCACTTTTGCAAAGTGTTGATGTAGCGCAGAATGTTGCAGCTAGATTCTCCATGTACAATTTTATATATTTATCAGGCATTTAAACGGAGATATGGTAGGTATCCCCTCACAACTGCTTAACCGATTACGTCAAGCGCTTTTAGAATGCGAACAATTTGAGAGCGATCGCCAACTCCGGTCTGTTTTTAACAGCTACGAACCTCTCAGACCTTGGCGTTCGAGCGTACCCCAGGCAGATAGCCTTACTAGCAGAGTAGATAATGTAATTGGCTTTTTAGTTGACAAACGTCGCAGTAATACCCAAGAGAATGCCCTTGTCCTACTCTTGCGTTCGTTAAGCAGTTTAATAGATCAAGAAGATGAACGCCATCAACAACTGGCAGATTTAGCAGTCGAACTGGAAAATGCCCTTGGAAGTACATCAACTAGAAATGAACCTCAAGCAATAAATCAACCAGGAATTAATCCAAGAGGTAATGCAGTACAAACAAATAACCAAGCACCAGAACTTCGCCCGATAAAAAATCGCTGGGCACTTTTGGTAGGTGTCAACAGCTATAACGACCCTAACTTTAGCCGCTTAAATTTCTGCGTAGATGATGTGCTGGCATTAGAAGAGAGACTCAAAGCACTCAACTACACAGTTGTTTGCTTAAACGACAAGCTTGGACACGGTAACTCCCGCTTCCCTACCCGCGACAATGTAGAAGCAGAGTTAATTCAACTTTGTCAAATGGTCGAACCAGATGATCTATTGTTAGTGCATTTTGCTTGTCACGGAAAGCTTTTCAATGGAATGCCTGTACTGATAGTAAATAATACTCGTTCACCAACATTGGAAAAAACTGGACTATCCCTAGAAGAAGTAAAGCGACATATGCGTTCCAGTAAAGCAAAGCGTTTGGTGCTGACGCTGGATGCTTGCCACATGGGAGTAGAAACGGGCAGGGACATTGACGACCCGCAGTTTATTCATAATGCTTATGAGTTAGCTGAGGGTTTTGCTTTAATTGCTGCCAGCACAGCCCAACAAAAAGCGCAAGAGTCACAAGATAAAAAGTTTGGGGTGTTTACTTACTATCTGCTAGAAGCACTCAACGGTAAAGCAGATAGGGGTAGCAAGCGTTTTGTGACTGTGGACGATATTAAGACTTATGTATTAGATAGTCTCAGGCGTTGGAGTGTGCAAAATGGTGGCATTATTCAAGAACCGACTGCTTACACTGAGGGGTTAGGGGACATTATATTAGCGGATTATCGCAATAATCCAGGTTAGGCACAGGTAGCATATAAAACTCTAAAAAATCATAATTTTCTCGAAAAAATTACCAATTTAGCTATAATATTGTCCCAGCGACGAGGTATGTAAAAGCTAAATAATCAGGAGGGTTGGCATGAAGCGCAGTCAAAAAACCATGATAGGGTTATTCATGCTAACTCTGGGTTTAATATTGGTAGTACCACCAGTCCAAGCTGAACCAAAAGTTACCCTAAACCCCTCCAGTTTGACGGTGGTGGGAACGCAATGTCCAGTTTTTTTAAAATGCCCACCTGTTAAACGCCATCTGCTGATTCAGACAAATGAGGCGATCGCTAATTTGCAGGTCATCACCTTGGACTTAAATCGAGCTGATTCGTCTGCTGTTGTCTCTGCTAGTGCAATTCGCCCAACTCTATCGACAAAATCAGTACAGCCCAAACAAGCTATAACAATTCCAGTAGAGTTAAATTTCGACAGCATCCGTAGTGGGGAGTATAGCGGTCAATTGCTTGTGGTTTATGACAATGGTGAGTTGTCCGTTCCAGTCATCGTGCGGATTAAAGACCACTGGCTGTTACCTTTGTTTGTGCTTTTATTAGGTGTAGGACTGGGAATTGGAGTTTCAGCCTATCGCAGTGATGGTATTCCTCGCGACGAAATCGTAGTACAAGTTGGTCGCATCCGCACCCAAATGCAAGCTGACTCCGAATTGGCACAATCATTCCAAGGAAAAATCGCTGGATACTTAATAGATGTAGAAACAACTTTGGCTGCCAAACGTTGGGATGAAGCACGGCAAGCAGTAACCCAAGCACAAACAGTTTGGGATAAATGGCGAAAAGAAAGAGAAGACTGGGTAGCGCTGGTAAACTATTTATCTGAGTTATTTGATAGCCTTGAAGCTCTCAATAGTAATGCGTCTTACGTGCAAGCGGTACGTAGCCAATTGGAAAACGCAAAACGACAAGCAGCTGACAAAGAAGCTACCCAAAAGTTACGCGAAGATTTAGATTATTTAAGACAACAAATCACCTGGTACAAACAAGGTCAAGCTAAACTCGAACAGTTCAATATCCTGAGAAATGAATTAACTCAGTTAGTACCACACAAGGATGAGTCCCTCAGACGCATATCACAGGGTTTACAGAACGACCTAGACGAACTTTCTCCAAGCGATAAAAAAGCTGTCGAGGATTGGCAGACAAAAGTTAACAATGCAATTGACGAATTAGACAAAGAAATTAAACAACAACCACCTGCTGAACCTGGAGGTACTCAAATTACAGCTAGGGATGCCAACTACACTACACCACCTACGCTTCCCAACCCAGTTCCTGAAGTCATTTCTACACAACCAAGTCCGATACAAGCTGCCCGGAATATATATTGGTTTAACTGGTTAAGTTATGCGATCGCTGTAGGACTTCTGGCAGGAGCAGGATTTGGACAACTTTATGCTAGCCAACCTATGTTTGGTGCTAATGGCTGGAGTGATTATTTTACCTTGCTAGCTTGGGGCTTTGGAGCAGAGGCTACTCGCGATGCTATTACTAAGGTTGTGCGTGATTGGAAGTTACCGGGGCTTAAGTAAACAATTATCTCAGGAATTATCATCCATCGAATTGCTATGTTGATGTGGCGTAAAATATCGCAACTAAATTTTCCATATATAATTTAATGTATTTATCAGGTATTTAGACGGAGATATGGCTGGTATCCCCCCACAACTGCTCAACCGATTGCGTCAAGCACTTTTAGAATGCGAGCAATTTGAGAGCGATCGCTCTCTCAGAGCAATTTTTATTTATGAGCCGCTCCGTCCTTGGCATTCTAGCTTACCCCAAGCCCAGAGCCTTACTAGCAGGGTAGATAATTTAATTGCCTTCCTGAGTGACAAGCATCGCAGCGATACCAAAGAAAATGCCCTTGTGCTGTTTGTAAGACTATTAAGCGAGCAGATAGATGAGGCGGATGAACGTCATCAGCGATTGACAGATTTAGCTTTGGAGCTTGAAAGAGCCATTGTCAGTAGCACTGTGACAAAAATAGCATCCCAAAATCCTCGTCAACCCCATCAAGAACCTACAATTTTAACCATGAATCTTCAACAAAAACAGCGGTTGGAGCAGAGACAAGAGTCACTTCAGGCTGAGTGGAATCTTAGAAGTGAGAAATTGCAGCAACTTCGACAGGCATTGGTGATTGAGTCAGGGATAGCTATCAAGTTTCAGTTGGAAAAACAGATTCAAGAAGAAGAGAAACAACTCAAGCAGCTGGAAGATGAGCTAAATTCTGTTGAGCAAGCTCTGCATCCCGTAAATGAATCCCTCCGAAAGACAGAGGATATCGACCCTCCTCCAGCGAATCGGTGGATTCAGTCAAATTCTCCCAACTTCTTCGCTTATGATGATTCTTGGGTTGGTCGTGATAGCCTGATTCGAGAATTGAGCGAGCGCATTCGTCGTCACTGCCGACTGCTAATTCTGGTTGGTATTACAGGAATTGGTAAAACGGCTCTCGGTGAACGACTGGCGGTAGAAGTTGCTGACTGGTTTGAAAATGACTGGTCACATTATTACAAAGAAAACTTTGATGATGAACAGCAAACTTCCGATTTTGCCAGTGTTGCTGCTCGTTGGCTGGAAAAATGGGGAGAAATGATTACTCCCGACGATCGCAAAGATCCACAACGGCTTCTGAATCGGCTCATTACATATCTGCGTGAGAATCGCTACCTCGTGCAAATGGACTCCCTAGAAAACATCTTACAGGGCAATGAAGATGAAGGATGGAGCAACTTTAAAGATGAATGGTGGCTGAAATTCTTTGATAGCTACCTGAAAGCAGAATCCTGTGAAAGCCGTTTTATATTGACTTCTCAAGATTTACCTGGACAAATTGAAGAAGTGGGTACGCGATCGCAAAATTTTTGGTACTGTCAAACCTTAAGTGGTCTGGAGAAATCTGAACAAATTGCTTTATTTGAAAAAACTGAGCTAGACGTAAGCCCTAACTCCACCAGTAGAACGTATTTAGAACGGGTTGGTAGTGCATACGAGGGACATCCTTTGGCACTAAAGGTCATAGCAGGAGAAATCAAAAACAAACCCTTTAATGGAAATGTGTCGGCGTACTGGAACAGATATGGCAATGAAGTGGAGGAGGTGGAAAAGGCGATCGCTGAAGCTCAAGAAGGAAACTCTATTGGCGTAGATGATAAATGGCAACTGGATCGGTTTACAAAAACGCTGAGGCGGAATGTGCGATCGCGCCTGAATAAAACCTTCAAGCGGTTGCAAGAAGATGCTAAATGGGCTTACATCATGCTGTGTGAAACTTCAGTCTATCGCTGTGCTGTCCCCGAAGGTTTCTGGTTAAGTCACTTAGAGGACTGGGAGCAAAATGAAGATGAGCAGAGGGCAGCATTGGGAACTCTGAGAGAACGTTATTTAGTTGAAGAATCGATTGAGAATGACCAACTCCTGTTGAGGCAACACAATTTAATTCGTAGTGTATCTCTAGAAAACCTAAAACACCTAGATTGAAGTTATGAGTGATATTTCTCATCTTAGCAAACTAATTTTGGACGAAATAGGCATTGATCTATCTATTTTGAAATCTCTAGAGCCAGTGAAACGCACAAATTACAAAGCAGCAATCAATTGGCTAACCAAAGAGTATAAGCTCAGTCCAAATGCATCTAATTTAAATAAAGTACATTTTCTCTTAGAGTCATTTCATCATCTTTGTGACGCAGAAGCTTGGATACAAGCAAGCAAAATACTCCTTGTCCCGATGAAAACACCTACTGGTGAAGATTTACATAATCAACTGGCTACATGGGGTTATTATCAAAAACAGATTGAGCTTTATACAAGACTTTTAAGCGAGGATAGTTTTAGTGAAAATACTATTTTTCTCAACGGCATTGCGAATGCTTATTTTACAGTAGGCAATTATTCTTTAGCTATTGATTATCATAGTCGAGGTTTAGCCCAGGAGCAGAAAAGTAAAAACCAGGAGGGAGAAGCAGCATCTTTAAAGAATCTTGGGACTGTTTACTACTCTGCTGGAGATTACACAAAGGCAATTGAACTTTTTGAGAAAAGTTTAGAACTCAGTAGGGAGTTAAAAGATTTGCACGGAGAAGCTACTGTTTTAGGTGAATTAGGTAGTGTTTATCACGATCAAGGCAACTACTCTGAAGCAATTACATGTTGGCGGAAGACTTTAGATATAGCGCAAGAATTCAAAGATTTAGAAGGAGAAGCGGGTTCTCTAGTTAACATAGGAGTTGCCTATAAAAACATCGAAAAGTTTGATGAAGCAATTGAGTGGCTTGAACAAGGTCTTCAGGTTTTTAGAACTATTGGTAATCAACAGGGTCAAGGAAAAGCACTCAATAATTTGGGAGGAGTTTATTTTAGATTAAAGCAATATGATAAAGCTCTTGAGCTATATCAAAACCGACTAGATATTGCTCAAGAATCAGGTGAACTAGAGGGTGAATTAGTAGCCACAGGAAACTTGGGCAACGTTTATAATGAGATAGGAGTTTATGAAAGAGCAATCGATTACTATCGAAAAAGCCTGAGTGTTGCTCAAACTATTGGAAACCAACTAAGAGAAGGATTGCTACTTCTGAATATAGGTAGCAATTTTTTTGCTATCAAAGAATACACAGATGCTGCTAAATATTTTCAAGATGGTCTCAAGATTCTTCAACAGCTTGGCTATCGCCGTGGAGAAGAGGTAGCTTTAAAGAATTTAGCAGCCGTATATGAAGCCGTAGGAGATCGTAGAACATCTAGATATTATCATCAACAATATTTATCCATTTCAGTTAAACAACTTAACAATAGTAACAATGATGGTCAAACAGTCAAAAGCTTTCTGATAAAAGTTTGGGATAGCTGTATAAAATTGCTCAAATTTATCACCAGTTATTTTTCCCGAATATCAGTTTATTAATCAATAAGTTCCTGATAACGTAATATGCTCTTCACAGAAAAAATAGTCAGTGTTTACGCTTGTGAAGTTTCAATTATCAAGTATTTTTTTCATTTAAATCCTACTATTACTTACAGTTATTTGCGGAGAAACTAATTAACATGGAAGGCAACTTTGAGTTAATAAATATTTCTCAAAATTTGGCTATAGCAATAGATGAGAAAAATATTGTAGCTCAGATAAAACTATTAACTAAACTGGGTAGTCTCTATTACTCTAAAGAACAATACACTGATGCTCTAAATTGCTATCAGCAGAGTTTAGCAATTTCTCAAAAGATTTCTGACCATCATTCACAAGCGATCGCACTATTCAGTCTAGGCTGGGTTTATCAGAAACTAGAAGCTGAGGATGGGCAATATGAGCAAATGCTGGCATCTCATCATCAGTGTTTGGAAATTGCCCAATCCATTAACGATCGCTGGCTAATTGCATCTTCTGCTATCAGTTTAGGACGCACCTATCTAGAACTGAAGCAGTGCAATCTGGCAATCGATTATACTCAGCAAGGGCTAGCGATCGCCCAAGAAATTCACCACCTATCGCTGGAGTTGAACGCACTAGTTGGATTGCGGCAATCATATCAAGCTTTAGGACAAACAATTCCACTGACAGTTGCATCAGTCATACCTTCGGGACAATCGGTTCTAGCAGAGTTAGGAATCAATTCAGAAGACTTGAAGGTAAACCGATACAACCCGCACCGAGTTCATTATCGAGCAGTAATCAACTGGCTCACCAAGTATCACCAGCCCCATGACACCCAGAATCTAGAACAGGTTAAAGGCTATCTGGAATCCTTTTACCATTTGTGTGAAGCAGATAATAGGAAGGCAGCCAGCGCATTAATATCCGTTAACCTGAATACACCTACACTCGAAGAATTTCACAACCAATTAAAGACTTGGGGTTATTACACCGAGCAGGCTAAACTTTACGAAAACCTCCTGTTTAAGGTCGATCCAGCATGGGATACCGTTTGTTTGAACGGTTTAGCCAACGTTCATACTGCCCGTGGAGACTATGCAGAAGCGATCGCCCTGCAACAACAACATGCAGAAATTGCGGCAGCGAACCAAGACCCACAATCGCAAGGGTATGCGCTAGGAAATATTGGACTCAACTACTATTATCAAGGGCAATACACCGATGCAATTGATTATCTCCAGCAAAGTTTAAACATTCTGCAACAGCTTCAAGACTACCGGGCAGAGCAAATGTTCCTTGGCAATTTGGGGTTGGCATACTACGGGCTGGGAGATTATCAGCAGGCTGTTACTTGTCATCAACAGGCGTTAGAACTAGCTCGAACTCATCAAAATCGTCGGGGAGAAGGGGAAGCCTTGGGTAATCTGGGCAATGCTTATGCAGGTTTGGGAGATTTTATCAAAGCAATTGAGCATCATCAACAGCACTTGGCGATCGCTCGTGAAGCCGGCGACCGTCAGGCAGAAGGAAATGCGTTAGGCAACCTGGGTAATACTTACCAGCATTTGGGTTATGCTGTTGAAGCTATTGAATATCACCAGTTGAGCCTGACCCTTGCCAGAGAACTTCAGGATCGACGAGGGCAGGCAGCTTCACTCTGTACGCTAGGCAACGCTTACTTCTCCCAGGGTAACTACTCCCAAGCAAATACCTGCTACTCTCAAAGCCTGCAAATTAGCCGGGAAATTCAAGACCGCAGATGTGAAAGTCAAGCACTTACAGGTTTAGGATTAATTGATGATGCTCAGGGTAACTATGAACAGGCAGCTGAGTATCATCAGCAAGCATTGAGGATTGCCCAAGAGATTGGCGATCGCGGTAGTGAAAGCACAATTTTGGGACATTTAGGCAATGCCTACCTGGGGCTGGAGGACTATACCAAAGCGATACAATGTCATCAGCAGAGTTTAGAAATTGCCTGGGAAACAAATGACCGCGACCAAGAACGTCTTGCCCTGGCAGGTCTAGGTGACACTGCCTTTTGTGTTGGGCAGTATGAACAGGCACTTGAGTTTTATCAACAAAGTCTGGAATTAGCTCAGGAACTGCAAAACCAACGAGGCGAAGCCACAATGCTGGGTAACTTGGGAACAACTTTGCTACAACTGGAACAATACTCACAAGCCCAACAGTATTTGCTCACAGCATTGGAAAAATCCAAAGCAATTCATTTCTTGGCAAATGAGGCATTGGTACTGCGGAGTCTTGCAGAATTGCATAAAAAATTAGGACAACTGGAGCAAGCAATGAAATACTCCAATGAAGCACTAGCGATCGCTACTGAGTTGAATATACCTCTCTTGCAAGATTGTCAGGAGCTAGCAGCGCAACTGTCAGTTTCTATATTGCAAAGCAAGTCATAGAAAAATATGAAAAGTGTTATACCTTCCAGTGCATCAGTTCTTAAACAAATAAATATTGATATAGATTCGCTCAATAACATTAAACCATATTCAAAAGTTCTTCAGAATTTGGCACAGGCATAGCCAGAGGGGTAAGTAAAAAATTATGTACTCAGTTGAGTTCCTCCCTTCTAGTCAATCAATGTTGAATGACTTGGGCATTAACTTAGATACACTGAAACGCAGCCAACTTTCACGTTGGCAGAAGGTACAGTATCGAGCAGTCATCAACTGGCTTACTAAATACAAGCCATTGCCAAACGCTTCTAATCTAGATAAAATTCGTGGCTGCCTGGAAGCCTTTCATCATCTTTGTGAACTGGAATCTTGGGAAAAAGCCATCAAAATATTTGCATTAAATCTTAACAATAATCAAAATGTTGAATTGCATTTGCAACTTGGTACTTGGGGTTACTATCAAGAACAGATTGAACTTTATAAGATGCTTTTAGGAAAAATAGAATATTCTGTAGATATTGTTTGTTTAGTTGGACTTGGTAAAGCAAACACACGGTTAGGTAATTACAATCAAGCACTAACTTACTATAATCAAGGAATAGTCATTGACCAAACTCTTAAAAAATATCAGGTAACAACAAATATACTCAATAATATTAGTGCTACTTATCGATTTTTGGCTGATTATAAAAAGTCTATTTTCTATAGTCAAAAAGCTTTAGATATTGCACAGATAACTAGTGACAAAAGTGGAGAAGCTAACGCAATTTGTAATTTAGGTATTGCCTATTTCTCGCTGAGTAATTACACTAAAGCAGTTGAGTACCATCAGAGAGAATTGCTTTTTGTGCAAGAAGTCAATGACGACGAAGGAGAATGTAGAACAAGAGCTAATCTAGGAAATGCTTTTTGCGCTCTAGGTAACTTTCCTGCTGCTATTGAACAACAAGAACAAGCTTTAAGCATTGCACAAAAACTTGAAGATAGTTATTCAGAATGTGCCGCTTTTGGAAATTTAGGAACTGCTTACAACTACTTGGGTGACTACCACAAGGCGATTGAGTTTTATAAGCAGCAATTAGAACTTGCCCAGAAAACAAAAGATCGCGCAACCGAAAGCATAGCACTTGGAAATCTTGGAACTGTGTACAGTGGGCTGAACCAACATGAACAAGGACTCGATTATCAAAGGAGACGATTAGTTATTGCTCGTATAATTGGGGATCGTGATGGTGAAGGTAAATCACTGGGAAATATAGGAATTGAATACGCTGCACTAGGGCAATATTCTGAAGCGATTGAATACTATAAACAACGATTAGCCATTGCTCAAGAGATTGGCGATTTTTGTGGACAGGCATCAGTCTTAGTTAATCTAGGGCTATCTTTATCTAAACTTGGAAGGAACTCAGAAGCATTGAGTTGTCTACAACTGTCACTGGAAATCTTCCATGAAATTGGTTTAATTTTTAGGGAAGAACAAGTTCTACTTATACTAATCAAACTTTGCCACAAATCCCAGAGACATTTATTAGCAATTAAATACCACTTCATCCTTTGTAGGCTAAAGCGGTTACAAATAAGCCAAAATCCACATAATAATTCTCTTGCTTAACAGCTTTTCTAGAATTAATTAAAAATGTGGCAAAGATTTAAAAATACCTGGGTAAAAATTATGAGTAAAGAAAGGGAGTTAGACGAGTCAACATTTACCTTTTGAAAAAAAATATTCATTTTAAAATAGTAAAAAACTAACGATTAAGAACTACAGTGAATAATTTATTTTACAGTGAGACTATATTGGCTGAAATGGGCATTAATTCCAACACAGTCAAACTTATGAAGCAAGGTCTAAAACGAACTTCCTATAGAGCAGTTATTAATTGGCTAACGAAATATAATCCTAATATAAATGCTTCTAATTTAGAGAAAAGCAAGGGTTTATTAGAAGCATTTTTTCATCTATGTGCAGTTGAAGATGTTGAAAGTGCATGGAATATAATTCATTGTCGCTTAAATACTCCAACACAAGAATATCTACTTGAGCAATTACGAACTTGGGGTTACTATCAGCAATTAGAAGATTTGTGTTCTCATCTTTTAGATAAACCTTTAGACGATACAAAATCTGCTATCTTACTTAATTGTTTAGGAGTTACTTGTAGCTCTAAAGGTGATTATAATCTAGCAATTGATTTTTATAAAAAAAGTTTATACAAAGCAACGCAATTTCTAGATTGTTTACCAGTAGGTGATATATATTGTAATATGAGCTTTTGTTATTTTTATCTAGAAAAATTTAATAAAGCAATTGAGTATGCTGAAAAAAGTTTAGAAATTGCTAAGAGTAACCAAGATGAGCGTCTACAATCCAAATCATTATACTATCTTGCCATAGCTTACTTTTATTTAGGAGAAGATGCTAACAAGACGATTAGTGATATTAAGGAAGCTATATCAATAGCTCAAAGAATACAAGCAGATTTTTTAATTGCAAAAATGATTGGTGATCTAGGCAATGTTTATTCTGAATTAGGTATGTATGAAGAGGCATATAAAATGTATCAACAACGTCTAGACATAGCAATTTCAAGGCAAGATAAACCGGGGGAAGCAATTGCATTGTGTAATCTTGGCAATCTTTTCCGAAAAATGGAAGCATGGGATAAAGCTATAGAATATTTAGAGAAAGCAATAAATATTTCTAAAGAAATTCAAGATAAGGAAACAGAAGCTCAATCATATTCTTATTTATGTCTACTTTTTGAAAAAATAGATGATAAAGCTAGAGCAATTGCCGCATGTAAACAAGCTCATTATCTTGCTCAGTTTTTGCCAATTCCTTTAGCTCAAGAATCTCATAACGCATATTTTCTGTGATGTAGGCAATTTTTGTTCGTCATGGAAACAGTGCGATCGCCACTGAGTTGAACATACCTATTTTGCGCGATTGTCAGGATTTAGCAGCACAACTGGCAACTTCTACACTGCGGGATAAACCAATAGAATAGAGATATTGGGTTGACTGCTAACCGTCGGAGATCTCATGACATTTGGTGTAGAAAATGAAATTACTGCTGCTGTAGAAGAAGTTCTTGCCTCTAATTTCGTAATATCTGGTCAACAACTTTGGGCTGAAATTGAACAGAAGCTTATCAACCCACAAGATCAAGTTTCCCGTACCGCTATTGCAAACAAGCGAGCAGTAAAAAACTGGTTAACAAAATATCAACCCAAACCAGATGCCTCCAATTTAGAAAAGGTGCATGGCTATCTGGAAGCCTTCTATCACCTTGGCATCATTGATGCTTGGGAAATTGCCAGTAATCTAATCTCCATGTCTCTAAATACACCCACCCGAGCTAATCTCCATATCCAACTGGGTGTCTGGGGATACTATCAGGAGCAGATCGGTGTCTATCAGCAATTAATTGGCAAACTCAGGAACAAAACTGGCTATATCTGGGATTCAATCTGTTTCAGTGGCATTGGTAATGCCTATCAGGCACTCGGAGATTTACAGCAGGCTCTCTATTACCATCAACAACATCTCGGTCTGGCCGTTATTGTTCAGGATCGCAACGGTGAAGGTATTGCTTTGGGGAACTTAGGGTTAGTCTACGATCTCCTGGGTGATTACTTCATGGCAATTGAATGTCACGAACAAAGTCTCAAGATTGCACAAGCTAATGAACATCGAGCAAGAGTTGGTGAGGCTTTCGGACATTTGGGCAGTATTTACTACTCTCTGGGTGAGCTGAATAAAGCAGTTGAGTTTTATGAACAGGCTTTAGCGATCGCGTGCGAAGTTGGCAATCGCATCCACGAAGGTGCTACCCTTGGCAACCTGGGTTTGGCTTATCAAGCTCTAGGAGAGTTTCATCGGGCAATTGAATGTCATCAACAGGACTTAGCCATTGCTAGAGAAATAGACGCTCATGCCGGAGTAGGGCAAGCCCTTGGCAATTTAGGACTAGCTTATCAATCTCTGGGGCGTTATCCTGAAGCCCTAGCGTGCCTGGAACAGTATCGTGCAGTTATGCAGCAGATTGGCAACCGTGGGGGGGAGGCCAAAGCACTAGGCAACCTGGGGAACATTTATCGCACTTTAGGAAAGATTAATCAAGCCTTTGATTATCATCAACAATGCTTGAGGCTGGCTGAAACTGTGGGCGATCGCGTCTTGGTTATGAAAACCCTGAATAGTTTGGGGAATGATGCCTTTTTCGTAGGAGATATGCATCAGGCATCAGAATTTTACCAAAAGGCGTTGGATCTAGCGCAAGAAATGCGAGAACAACGAACCACAGGCATTGTTCTGAGTAATTTGGGGAATATTTGCCAGATTCGAGGAGAGCATCAATCAGCCATTGCCTACTATGAGCAAGTGCTGAAAATAGCGCAGGATACAGGCGATCGAGGAATGGAGGCATCTGCTCTACATAAACTCAGTGATGCCCATGAGTCATTAGGAAGTTATCAGCAAGCGTTGCACTATATTGAGCAAAGCCTAGTGATCGCTCAAAAGATTGGAGATCCAGAACAGGAAAGTACAGTTCTCAACACAATGGGGCATCTTTATTACTGTTTGGCTGATTACCCCAAAGGAATCAATGTCCACCAAAGAGCTATGGCTATTGCCCAAGAAATCCAAAGTCCTACGCTGATAAGTGCAGCAGCTGGCGGTCTGGGCAACATTTATCAGGCTTTAGGGGATTATTCTCAGGCAATTCACTATCATCAACAGGATTTGACTCTAGCCAAGGAACTGGGAGACAAGGTTGGGGAGGGACAAGCCTCTGGCAATCTTGGACTGGCAAAGAGCGCAATTGGGCAACATGAAGAAGCTATTGTCTGTCATCAAAGAGATTTGCAGATTGCGCGAGAGATTGGCGATCGCGGTGGTGAAAGTAGGGCATTATCCAATCTGGGTATTCCCTATCACCATCTTGGCGATTACGAGCGAGCTATTGACTGTTACCAGCAAGCACTGGCGATCGCCCAAGAGGTAGGTGAGTTGCAACGTCAAGCCAGAATTCTCAAGAATCTAGGCGGCCTGCACAGATTGCAAGGTAATATTGCCAAGGGAATTGAGTGCCAGCAAGAAGCCCTAAATATTACACGCCAGATTGGCGATCTATTTGGCGAAGGCATTGCTCTCTACAATTTAGGTATTGCTTACGGCAATATCAATCAATTTCAACAGGCTGTAGAATTTTACCAGGCATCTCTAAGCATTTTTGAGCAAATAAACCATCCCGAATGGCAGACACAAGTATTAGCAAGTATAGAAAACATTTATCGTGAGTTGAAGCAATATCAGGATGCTGAATTGAATACAAACTTAACTGGAAACAATCAAAAACAACAAAACATATTATAAGTGTTAAAAAATAAGTGTTAAAAAAATTAAGTATTTCTTAAACAAATATTAAATATCTAGAATTCTGAATGTATATTATGAATAGATATCAAAATGAATTTCATACAATCACTGCAAATGATTCAAATAAAGTAGAAGTTAAAAATGCTATAGAAGAAATAATTGAAGTAGTTAAAAATAGACTTGAGCAACAATATCCTACAAATATTCCTTGCTTGTATCTTGCTCAGTTTAAAGCAATAAAGAATTGGTTCAAACGATATACATCAAACTCGGATTCTACTGCTATTGAAAAAGTAAGAGGTTATCTAGAAGCACTACATCACATTTGTAATTTGAAGATCAAAGAAGCTGCCAAATTGAATCTTTATATACCAGTAAGTATCAATAGCTCGACAGATACCCTGGTAGTTTCTTTGCAAGATTACCTTCTATATAAAGGTCTGACCGCAGAACTATTTGAAGTTATTAAAGAAATTAATTTTATAATAAACAACTTTGAAGTAGAGGATTATGATATTTTAATTCTTGAAGGTAAGGCTTTGTCTTGGTCTGGCTCATTAGGCAAAGCGTGTTATATTTTTGAACAAGTAGCTGCTAAATTGCCTCAAGACTCTCCGTTAGCTATAGAGGCTACTGCACGTTTAGGAATAGACCAAATTCGCGCAGGAAAATATGATTCGGGTTTAATCAATATTAGGCTTTCAATGAAGATACTTAAAAATCAAGATAAGAATGTCTTGAAAACTTATTTCTTAGGTATTAAAACTGACTTGATTGAAAGCCTTGCTTTTTACAATATGATGAAGTGTAATTTTAATAAAGCCTTTGAACTTTATTCAACCGTAGTAGCAATCAGAAAAGAAAACAAGTTTTTTCATAAGCTTTCTTACCCTGTAGGGCATCAAGGAATTGTAACTCGTAAGCTCTATACGCATCCTTTAAGTTTTTCTCATATAGTTTTAACCAAAATATTTAGTTATAAGTTGAATATTACTGATATTTTGAGTGGAAAGTTACTAAATTTAATCCTTAAGGAAGGCTATGATAAATCAATTTCCTACCTAAAAGAAGCTAAATCTATTGCCATAGAAAACCAAGGTGAAACTGCTTGGCTCGATCATCACCTAGCAATTAGCTTTCTTTGTAAAAGAGAAATATCTTTAGCTGAAGACTACAATATTGCGGCTCTTAATGAGAATAAAATCAAGAATTTTGATAAGGGGATTGCTGATTGTTTAGATTTGATGGGTTTTATATATCTATACAAGAATGAAGCAGACAGAGCCTATAGTAGTTTTAGAGAGGCTTTATCAATTAGAGAAGCCACTCAGAGCATACATGGAATAGTTAATTCTCAACTAAATTTATCAATTGTAGAATGGAATAAAAGAAATTACTTAAAGGCTGCTCAAGAACTTTTTCTAAGTTTTTATAGATATAACAAAATAGGACTTTTAGCTCCTGCCAGAGTTCTCAGAATACTAACTCTATTTTGGATGTGGACATTGGGTAAACGTAACTGGCTCATGTAATGTGTTGTAACCAATATTCTGCTAGTTCAAGACTCCAAAGAACTGAAACAGAGGCTGCTCAATGAATAACCAGGAAGAAAGGTTTCTTAAGACGGACGATATTGCTCAAGCTGGAAACTCTATTCTATCTCATTTGGGTATTTTTGCTGTTGATGGACGATATCAACTAGCTTCACATTTGGAACGCGCCAACTATAAAGCTGTTAAGAACTGGCTAACAAAATATCAGCCAACATCTGATGCAACTAACCTGGAGCAAATGAGAGGCTTGCTGGAATCGTTTTACCACCTGTGTGCAGTAACAGCGTGGGAACTGGCAACTGAGTTAATGTTGCTGTCAATCAATTTTGTTAATCAGGACTTGGAAGGTTCTATCATCGATCCACTCCACCTTCAGCTAGGGCGATGGGGATACTACACTGAGCAAATCCAGCTTTACAATCGACTCTCAGGTTATTGGACTCCAGAGACAGAAATGCTGTGTTTGAATGGATTGGGTTTAGCTTATCAAAGTTTGGGCAACTATTCCAGAGCCATTGAATACCATTCCCAGCATTTAGATTTGGCTAAGGAACTAGCAGACCCAAAATCCCAACAGAATGCTCTTTGTAATTTGGGAAATGTCTATGGGGCGTTAGGACAATACCCTGCGGCAAGTACTTGTTATGAACAGGCACTCAACTTGGCGCGCCAGTTAGCCGATCGCAAAGGAGAAGGCCAACTTCTGGGCAACGTCGGTGTATTACAGCGATTGCAGGGTAATTTTGAGGAGGCGATTGCCTATCATCAACAACACTTGCAGATCGCTTTGACACTGAACGATCGAGATGGGCAAGCCAATGCCTTAGAAAACCTAGGAGTGGCTCACTATTACCTGGGAGTCTACGAAATTGCCAGAGATCTCTTGCAGAGCAGTTTACGAATTAGTGCCCAAATCGGTGATAAAAAAGCAATAGCAGTGACATTGGGCAGTTTAGGCAATGTCAGCACAGCATTAGAGGATTTTCAGTCAGCTCTTCAGTACTATGAGCAACAGCTTGAGATTTCTCGTGAGATTAACTATTTGGAAGGACAAGAAAAGGCTTTGGGTAATATGGGTACGGTTTACAAAGACTTGGGCAATTACGAAGCCTCGTTAGAACACCTTCGACAAAAGCTCTCACTCGCTCGCCAACTTCAAAGCCGCGAGAGTGAAGCCTATGCTCTCAGCAACATGGGTAATACCTACACTTGCCTGGGTGAGTATGAAGAGGCGATTCGATGCCAGCAAGCCAGCATAGAAATTGCTCAGGAAATTGGCGATTGTTGGGGGTGTGCGGCTGCTATGTGCAATCTGGGAGATGCCTACCGACTGTCCAAACAATTTGATGCAGCTATCTCTAGCTTGCTGAATAGTTTGGTCATTTTTGACTCACTGCAAGCCTCTCAAATAGAGACAGTAATGGTGCTGCTGACTCAAATTGCTTTTGATCTGGGCATTGAAGAGTACGTTGAATTGCTAGAGAAACATCTGGTCATCATTCTGGACAATCAGGGTCAAGAAGCTGTTGTTACACTCAGAAAACACTTATTTGAGGAGTGAGCTATGAATTAAGATGGGGCAACAATAAGTTTCTAAACTTTCTTAAATTAGCAATAACTATATTTACTTATAAAGTATTCAGGATAAACGGCAAGATTTTAGCTAAAACCGAGCTGTCTCGATGGCGATCGCTCTCGCTGAAAAAGCGACTAAGTACCACTAGCAGAGTTGGGTGATTGCAAGAGAAATAGGCGATGGCGAGGGAGAAGGTACGGCTTTAGTAATTTTAACGGAGCTAGAGTTACCTTTAGCCAAAGAATGTCAGGGCATTGTGGCAATACTCCAAATTTAGGCTAATTTAAACCTGTAAAGCATTTTATCAACCCGAAAATGAGCAAGCAGGTAAATATTGAATATCAATCAGAGCCAAATTATCTTAACTTCCAATTTTCTGAAAACTCACTTCTAGAAACACTGGAAATCAATATAAATAACATAAAAAGTATCAAGCCTAATTGGAAACGTACACATTATAGAGCCGTAATTAACTGGCTGACAAAGTATAAACCTTTGTCAGATTCTCCAAATCCAGAAAAAATCAAGGGCTACCTGGAAGCTTTTTATCATCTATGTGAAGTGGAAGCTTGGGAAAAAGGAGGAAAAATACTTTTAACTCGTCTCAATACTCCAAGTAATGAGTTATTACACGACCAACTAGATACATGGGGATATTATCTACAGCAATCTGACTTGTATAGAAAGCTTATAGGTAAGTCAGGTATAGGATTAGATGCTATTTGTTTAACTGGCTTAGGTAAAGCATACCATGCTCAACATAAATACTATGAAGCTATTAATTATCTATTCCAATCCCTAATAATAAGATTATTAATTAAAGATATTCAAGGCTTTGGAACAAATTTAGGATATCTTGGACTTGTTTTTGATTCTCTGGGTCACAGTAATCTAGCATTAGAATACCACCATAAACATTTAGCTATCGCACGACAATTACAAGACCGTGAGGGTGAGCGGATGGCTTTGGGAAATTTAGGAAATGCTTATATAAGCTTAGGAAATTGTGTTAAAGCAGAAGAATATCATCAACAACATTTAGCTTTAGGACAAGAATTAAAACATCTTAAAAGCGAAGGAAATGCATTAGGATGTTTAGGTATTATCCACAATGCATTAAACAAACCACAGAAGGCCATTGAATTTCATAATAAACGCTTACTAATTGCACAAGCAATCCAACATCGATCAGGTGAAATGGAGGCTTTAAATAATTTAGGACTAGTTTACGAAAGTCAAGAAGAATATACTAAAGCACTCCAATATTATCAAAGAGCATTGGTGATAGCACCAGAAATTAGAGACATTAGTAGCGAAGGTAAATTACTGATAAATATTGGAAATGTTTATCGTAATTTAGGAAATTACATTCTATCTATTGAACATCTTCAGCAATCTTTGAAAATTATGCGCGAACTTCGACATCCCAGAGTAGAAGGAAACATATTGAGGTATTTAGGAAATACTTACTATTTTCAAGGCAATCACTTCCAAGCTATTGATTGCTACAAACAATCTTTGCGTATCCGACAACAATTACAAGACCAAGAAGGACAGGAGCAAATATTAATCTATTTAGGTATGGCATGTTGCGCCTTGGGAAACTACACTCAAGCTATTAAATATAATCAACAGCATTTAGCTCTTCTCCAAGTAGATAAAAATAGCTTGTGATAGAAAGTCTCAACAATAACGACTGAAACCCTAATTCTTTCGTCAACTTCTAAAAGTTTTCGATCTACTGAAAGTAGCTGCTGATTGATTTAGAAAATAGTTTAAAGGATATCAAGCACAAGCAATTTCAAAAACCCTCAACATCTTCTCCTCCCAAACTGCCTGAGTCTTCCCCAAAAATCCAGTCGCTATCACTGTCGGCATTACCTTCGCCATCCACCTGAAGATTTAAGGAAGGTATTAGCTGTTCAATTTGGCTTTCAAGTCGGGAGATCGCCAGCGTTAAAGAAGCAAGTTGCTCCCTATCCTTCTTAATTTCATTTGAAATCCCCACCCGCAATTGATTTAACCGCTCCTGGAGGGTATGTACTTCCGATTTGGTTGCAGAAGGAATATTCACCTTTTCTTCCAGGGCGGCGATTTGAGCTTTCAAAGCTTCAATTTCGGCAGCAGTTGCACTATCTGCATCATCCGGACTCTCTTCCACAAGTGCTTGTTTAATACAATTCAGCACAAACTCCTTAAAAGTGAGGCGCAACTCCTCAGCACGCTGCTTGGCCTGCTTCACCAACTCCCGATCTTCTTCAGACAGAAGTTTTATATTTATCTGTGGATAATCCACCATCACGTATTCCAACACGGCTAATACCATCATCGCATACGGGATATCCGCGGATATACAATATAGATTATTTTCAATGACTAATTTTGTGGTGCTTGGGAAACAACTATCATAAAGATACCGGGAATTACAGTTCTCGGCATCATAATTATCAGTGGGGGTTGGGGAATTTTATTATGGAAAATTTACCTGTCAAAAGCGTGGAATCACTTGCAGTTGAGGTTGTGACTCTACCGCTTGATGAAGCTCGTGTTGCGCTTGTGGATTATTATTTTCCCAACCGCCAGAAAATTAATTCCACACAACAGCTAATTGAGCTATGGGTGCATTCTGTCACTATCAAAAGCGACCAAACGCGACGGGCATATCGGCAAATTGGTTATGAGCTTGTCGATTATATGCAGTCGCGGTTTGGGATATCTGATTTGAGGATGGTAACGTTATTCCATCTACACACTTATCTGGCTTGGCTCAAGGATGAAAAGCCAGTACGGGGAAAGAAAAATACTTATGGAATTAGTAAAAATACTGCGGCTAAGTACACGGCGGCGATTAAAAGTTTGTGGGAATGGGGTACTAGAGCTTCTATTGGTTATTTTGCTATCGACTTGGGCAAGGACTTAAGCATCCAGTGGGACGATAAGCTTGCAGAGCGGATTCTGTCGGAACGCGAGATTGCTAAGTTGGAAAAAGCGGCGATGGCAGTAGACTTGCAACACAACACTAATAAGATGCATTGGCTGCTGTTTACTCTCGTCTTTTACAGTGGGGTGAGGGCGGGAGAAATTGCCCGGCAAACTTCTGATTATGGTAAGCGCATAATTACGCCGGGGTTATTTTGGCGGCAGTTTCGGGAGGATGGAGATTGTCTGTTGTTAACTGTGACGGGGAAACGAAATAAAACCAGAACTATTAGTCTCGATCCGGAGACTAGTGAGGTACTACTGGATTACCGTGGGGATGCCAGCAACGATCAGCCGGTGTTTCCTAGTCCCAGTCGGCGGGATAGGGGTAAACCTTTAAGCGATCGCGGGTTGCGACTGATGATGGAGGAAATTTCTGCTTGTGCGGGAATTAAGTTCAGCGCCCACTTTCTCCGCCACACTCACGCAACGTTGGCTAAAAAAAATGGAGCTTCTGATTTTGACTTGCAAGCAGATTTGGGCCATGCTTCCCCGGCGACAACTGCAAAGTACATTCACCACGTCGGGCGTGTTGGGACTTCTCACGCACTGCGTAAAAAAAGCAAACATAGGTAATAAAAAACGTAGGTGTACCCTACCCTTACGGGGAAGCCACTCCAGAAGGTATCGCCTCCGCTGGGCGGTTCGGCCATCGCACTCATACGCTCATGTTAAAGTCGATAAAAGCATTGCTACTTCTACCTCTTTTTCAAAACCGTGCATGAGGCTTTCGCTTCACACGGCTCCTCAATAACTCCATCCTTGTTATGGATA
>NZ_JACJRY010000028.1:0-85095 GCF_014697485.1 Anabaena sp. FACHB-83
GCGCGGTGGAACCACACTGATACATCCCGAACTCAGAGGTGAAACGCTGCTGCGGCTACGATAGTTGGAGGGTCGCCTCCTGCCACAATTGCTCGGCGCCAGGTCTCTTTTTAGTCAAAAAAGCCCCCTTTCTTAAGAAAGGGGGCTTTTTTGTTTATGAATCTATAAGCTAAACGATCGCCATTTTCATAACTACACTTTAATAGGAGTCTCGGCTTTTTGTCGCAGTCCAGTTGCAATCATCCACTTGCCATTGGAAGGTGCTAGGGTAACGCCGCGACGTATTGGTTTAACGCTAGAGTCGTCTACTAATGCTAAATCTACATGGGATAGTACCGTTGCTAGTACCAGTTTCATTTCAAATAAGGCAAATGCCATACCTAAGCAACGACGATTACTTCCACCAAAAGGTAAATATTCATATAAAGAATATTGCCTTTCTAAAAATCTTTCTGGTTTGAACTGTTGTGGTTCTGCATACAAATCTGAACGGCGATGAGTTAAATAAATACAACCTACGAGTAATGTTCCTGGGTCAAATTGACGATTCATGATTTCTATAGGTTGTTTCACAATCCGGGGGATAGTAATCATCGCAATGGGATAAATCCGTAAAGTTTCTTGGCAAACTGCTGTTAGATAAGGTAGACGAGTAATTTCTTCTAAAGCTGCATTGTTTCCGAAACTATCTAACTCAGATAAAAGCTTTTCACGTATTTGTGGTTGGCGATGAATCCAGTACAATGCCCAAGTTAAGGCTGAGGCTGTGGTTTCATGACCAGCAACTAGCAGAGTCATCAACTCATCACGTAACTCTACATCGGTCATAGGTTCGCCGTTTTCATCTCGCGCTGACATCATTAAAGATAAAATGTCGTTCCCAGAAGATTCGGGATGATTTCTGCGTTCTTGAATCTCTGCATACAGTAGTTGGTCAATTTGTTCTCTTTGACGCAAAAAAATGCCCCAAGGACTCCATGAACCTAAATCTACTTGCATTATTGGCAAAAAAGATATTGTGGCACGTAAATTAGAACCACTTAAATCTAGTATGGAAGCCAAGAGTTTTTGTAATTGAGTATAACGTTCTCCTTCAGTTATTCCGAATACAGCTTGCAAAATCACTCTCAGAGAGATTTCTTGCATAGAATCGCGGACAGAAAATGCTTGGTCAAATTTCCATTGACTGATGACTTCTTTGGTAATGTCGGCGATGATATTACCGTAGGCTTTCATCCGATCGCCATGAAAAGGCGGCGTTAATAACTTACGCTGGCGTTGGTGAGATGTACCAGATAGTAATATTAAAGAATTTTCGCCCAACAAAGGCTGCAAAACTTGAGCAGAACCTCTAGAATCTAAATTACTGAGGTTTTCTGTAAATAATTGTTGAATTGCTTGTGGATGACTTAAAAACACCATTGGCTGTTTGTTGGTTAGCCATAATGTAAAACAGTCACCATGTACTTTGGCAGAATTTTCCATTAATTGCAATGGCTGATAAATCCATTGTAATAACTGCATGAATTTGGGGATTTTGGGACTGTCAGGGAGTTGCATCACTAATATTCCTGGTACTGCTATTTTCACTAACTTAAGAACGGTATTAATTACCGGACTATTTCTTCCTGAAATCTATCTATAGGTGATTTATTGCTAGAAATAATACAACTAAACTAGCAAGTTGATATGATTTTTTATACTAATTTCCATGTTTGATATTTATATTATCGACTTGTTTTTGATTGGACTAGTTTTACTGGTAGTTACATTAGCATCTGGTTGGATTACCCGCTTACCTTTATCTTTTGCACTTATCTACCTATTGGTTGGGATTTTTCTTGGCCCTTATGGTTTAGGTTTAATTCAATTACGTCGAGATGATGTATTCAACGCGGAATTACTAGAAAGGCTGACAGAATTTGTTGTGATTATTTCGGTGTTTAGTTGTGGATTAAAAATCATTAGTCCACTAAATTTGCGAGTTTGGGGAATTACATCTCGCCTGATTGGAATATTAATGCCAATTTCAATTTTTAGCTTGGCGGCTGTGGGCAAATTATTTTTAGGGATGAATTGGGGAGAAGCTATCTTACTAGGAGCTATTTTAGCACCTACTGACCCTGTATTAGCTTCAGAAGTACAACTTACTGATACTAATGATAGAGATGAGTTACGTTTTGGTTTAACTTCCGAAGGTGGTTTAAATGATGCCTTAGCTTTTCCCTTTGTTTATTTTGGTATTTATGCTTTAAAAGATGATAACTGGAACAATTGGTTTAAACAATGGATAGTGATAGATATATTTTGGGCGATCGCAGCAGCAATATTCATGGGGATTTTAGTTCCTAAAATTATAGTCTGGTTCGATCAACATATTCAAAAGCGTCGTTCGGCTGACAAATTAATGGAAGATTTTGTTGGCATTAGTATCATTTTGCTGACTTATTCTTTAACAGAATTTGTTAATGGCTATGGTTTTCTGGCAGTATTTGTTGCTGGCTTAGTAGTACAACGCAGTTATCACAATCCAGAAAAACCATTAGCTCAATTAGAATTTATCGAGCAATTAGAAAAGCTGTTAGAAGTTGGCACAATTTTATTATTAGGCTCAATTCTACTATTCAAGCCTATGGTTGATTATGCTTGGCAATCTTTAGTTGTAATTATTTTCTTGTTCTTCTTGATCCGACCTTTAGGTGCGTGGATCAGCACAATTAGTAAACATCCATTGAGTTCCCATCGCTATTATCTACATCCTGGAACTCGTTGGCTGTTTGGTTGGTTTGGAATTCGTGGAGTTGGTTCCCTCTATTATCTGGCTTATGCTTTTGGCAATGGTCTAAAGGGAGAAGTTGCTGAACAAATTGCCTGGATAACCTATACAACTATCGTGGTATCAGTAATTCTACATGGCATTAGTGCAACTCCTTTAATGAATTGGTATGAGGCTCATATTGCTAAACAGACAAAACCGCTACCTGCTTCTACCATTGATGAATTTGAGTAAAGAAGGACATCACATAGTTTGCTTGGTAAATTACATGGTTTCACTTGCTATGTGATAAATTTCTAGACAAGCAGACTGTGTAAACAATATCAAGATTTCGACGAAATGGTATAAGAAAAAGAAAGTATTTGCAAATTTTACTTACGCATAGTACTTTAGTACTATAACAAGAGACCCTAATCAAATAACCCCACAGCACCCGTGGGGTTTTTCCATTGAAGATATTAGGGATAGGTTACAGGGGACAGGTGATAGGGTTACAAGCTTTTATCCTGTTAATATGTCTTAATCTTGACCGCGAGAACTGATAACCTGTTCAGGGGAGTTGAAAAAGGTATGTTCAATTTTAATGCCTCGACTGTCCATGACTTGAGCAAATAAATCTGTTGGTAAGGCATTTTCTACAGGTAAAACTCCTGGTTTATTCAGTTTACCTTCAAGAATTAATTGAGCAACCGTACCTGTACCACAGCCAGTTGCTACCGTAGCATTATCGTGCAGCACAGTAGAAGTGTAAACACCTGTTGAACCATTTTTTTTGCCTGTAACTTCTGATTTGACTGCTACACCAATACCGCTAAAACGATTAGTAAAATCTGTCATTTTATGGCTGACATGAGATAAAAATTCAATCATGCCATGACGCTGCATTAACCACTGAGGAAAAATATGTGCTGCTATCCAGGTCAGATGATTATAGTAATCTGGAAATGAGCCAAACTTAGTAATTACATTTTTAACAGTAGGAAAGGCATAGGGCAATGTGAAAGTTTCTGGCATATCAAACCAGTAAACTCCATTACGTTGATAGCGAGGAAAGTTAATAATTTCTCTTTCACTATAAGGGTTGACTTGCTGCCATTTACCATCTATCCACGCTTCAAAAGGATGCTGCAAGCCTAAAAAAGTTGTTCGCATAACTGTGATACCAGCACCACCAGAACCTGCAACTAAATAATAGAGCTTGATTGTTTCTGCTTCATCAAATTGTTCTACTCCCTGACGCACCAAACTGTTAGACATACCAGGGAATATGCCTGTATTAATTACTGCTGTCACCCCAGCCGCAACAGCATCTTCGTGATAACTTAAAGCTTTGCTGGTAAAAGAACGGTGGTCACTCACATCTATATAGTTAACGCCTTGTTCAATACAAAGTTTCAGAACATTGGCATCGCGGTAGTGAAACGGGCCAGCACAGTGAATAACTAAATCAGAATTAGCGATCGCTTCTCGTAGTTTATCAACTTCTGCCAAGTCTAAAGCTAAATACTGCTGTCGTTGTGCCAAAGGCAAGCTTCCCTTCTCTGGAGTACGCCCAGTGATGGTAATTTTAGCTTGCGTATGGTTAGCAATGTCCTGCGCGACACTGCTACCAATTCGCCCCCTGCCTCCAAGAATTAAAACGCGGTCTGTCATTACTCCGGTATGGGTCACACTACTTGTATTTGACCAGTTTTTGGGAGTCTTTGCCATCGGTTACAAGTATGACTCGTCTACCAATATAGGAGGATAAATCCAGCACTGACGCACAAATATGTCTGTGAAAACTGGGTGTAAGGGCTTAGGGGTGTAATGGGGTGAGAGAAAAAAGGTGTGGGAGGTGTGGGAGGTGTGGGAGGTGTGGGGAGTGTGGGGGGTGTGGGGGGTATGGAGGGTAATTTTTTGGATACTTAGCTAGAAATCCCACACAAAATTTCGTTCACCCGGTGTCATGAGTCATTGGTAACTTGTACTCACGAAAGAGGAAGGTTTTAATGAATAAATTTTGTTTAATATGTAAATCTAAATATAATTAATAAGTTTTTGTAATATATGAGATTCTATCAACCCCCATAATTTAAGATTTTCTTTAGATTGTGTCAGCACTGATTTGAGTTCATTTCAGCCAGGAGCGATGGTAATGAAGATGTGCGTTGTCAACTCCAAAATATTACGTCAGTTTTGGGCTGTAGTGGAACAAACCCAAAGCAGTACTCTTCTTGGGCTTAATGACAAAGACTTGGTTAAGTTGTTGTTAGGACAGATTGAAAGCAACAAAGTCCTGAATTACGAAGAAACTCTGAATTTGACAGATTACATTAATTCTAAGACTTTGTTGATACGTGATTTAGCACAGGCACGTTTAGCATCATAAATCAAAGACAAAAAGCCTATGTGATCTATCTTTATGTCTTTGTATAGGCTTTTTGCCCATTATTTCCAGAATTATCTGGGATTGATGTGCCGTCTTGGCCCCCAGCCTGGATTCACAATAGCAGCTAAGTCTTCTGGTGATAAATTATCAATCTCAGCCTCTAATTCTGCGACTGTGAAATCATAGCCACGTTCTTGAGCCATTTTGACAAATGCTTCAGGATTGGCTGTAGCTCTGAGTTTTTGTTGGAATGCTTGATCTGCTTTGACTGCCTTAAAAAATCTTGCAGCATTTTGTAGTGCCATAATAATTCATCTCCTACAGTAATCTATTTTGTTTCGTGAAATTATCTGTGTCAGTGGAGAGTAGAGGGTAGGCAAAAGTATTTTTCGGTTATACTTTTTTCCAGAAATCAAATATTAATCGTCAGTTGAGAATTTTCGCACTACTTTTAATGTGCATTATTTTTTGTTGAGATGTCTTGTACCGTAAGATAGAAAAATTAACGACATTTCAGTTTTTTCATACTACTTATGGCTGATTGCCTGATTACAAGCACCAAAACCCTGATACTCCTACACCGTTCGGCTGACGCTCACGGCGAATATTACTGCTGACTCAGACGCTCTAATTCCAAATCATTCCAAGATGCAGGATCTTCTACAGGCTCAAGGTGAGTAATAATGCTACTTCCTGGTAATGCTTGAATAATCTTCAATTCAATCTCTTCACATAAATCATGTCCTTGGCGTACTGTCCAAGTTCCTGGTACTAATACGTGAAAGGAAATAAAACGACGGGTTCCTGCTAACCGAGAGCGCATAGCATGAAACTGAATATTTTGATGTTCGTATTCACTAAATATCTGCCGGATAATTTCTTGTTCTTCTTTTGGTAAAGCCGTGTCTAGTAGCCCAGAAAAGGTTTCCCGCAGTAAATTAAATCCTGCCCAAATAATATTAACTGCTACCAATAGGGCAATGATGGGGTCAAGTACCAACCAACCTGTTACCTGCACCAGAACAATTCCGAGTATCACACCACCAGAAGTCCACACATCAGTTAGTAGATGGTGAGCATCTGCTCGCAAGGTAATAGAACGTAAGCGTTTGCCGGCTTTGAGTAAGACAACAGCCACCACACCATTGACTACTGTAGCTAATAATGACAACACTAGCCCTAAGCCCAGTTGAGTCAGTGGTTCGGGATGTTGCAAGCGTCCCCAAGCTTCTAGGGCAATGCTAATAGCTGCCACAATAATCAATGCACCTTCAGCACCACTCGAAAAATACTCAGCTTTAGAATGTCCAAAGGTATGTTCGGCATCGGCGGGTTTAGCTGCATAAGTCAACGCCCATAATGCTACTAGTGCCGCCAGCAAATTTACACATGATTCAATAGCATCAGAAAGTAGCCCCACTGAACCTGTTAATAAGTAAGCTCCAAACTTTAAACCAATAGTTACAACTGCGGCTGCAATTGATAAAAAAGCGTAGGTGCGGGCTGTTTGGCTACTCATTCAGACTACTTAACTGTGATTGCTAGGTAACTGTAACAAATTTAGCTGTTAGTTTTATCTATCTCCAGACTTTTAGGTTTTTTTAAGCACAGGCAAGGAAGTAGTTTGAGAAGTATTGGTTCACATTATTTTCCATACCAAAAAGTGAGATACTGTTGAAAAAATAATTTCACAGGATAGATGTAATATATGCGGCTTTTTGGTATGCCCGTAGACAAAGGCAGATGGTTGCTAATTCCTCTTGGTGCAATTGTTTTACTTTGTCTTGGCACTGTTTATTCGTGGAGTATTTTTAGAAAACCTCTCGAAAAATTACTGAATATTAATGCAACAGAAAGTTTGTTGCCATTTACGGTTTTGCTGATCATGTTTGCCATATTGATGCCAATTACTGGCTTTTACATTAACCGCTTCGGTTCTCGGACGATTACCGCAGTTGGTGGTGTAATTATGGGACTGGGTTATATTTTGTCGAGTCTGGATGGCAATTTACAATTATTAACTGTGACTTATGGTGCGATCGCTGGTGCGGGTGTCGGTATAGTTTATGGTGTACCGTTAGCTGTAATTGCTAAGTGGTTTCCTGATAAAAAAGGTATTGCAGTGGGTTTAACTGTGATTGGTTTTGGGCTATCACCGTTAATTACCGCACCTTTAGCAAAATCACTAATTGATGCTTATGGAGTGCGGCAAACTTTTGTGATTTTAGGTATAATTTTTACACTGATTATTTTAGCGATCGCCACTGTTTTAAAAACACCGCCTCCAGATTGGAAACCAGCCGATTGGAATCCCAATGTTGCAGTTTCGGGAAGTACAGCACTCACCAATTCTGAGACAATGTTGCAAACACCAGCATTTTACGGTTTGTGGCTGTGCTACACCATCGGTACATTTTCAGGATTGGCGGCCATTGGTATTTCTAGCCCTTTAGCTCAAGAAATCATTAAACTAGATGCAACCACAGCCGCAAGTACAGTTTCTTTATTTGCTGTGTTTAATGCTTTAGGAAGAATATTTTTTGGCTGGTTTACTGATCGTTTTAGCCCGAAGTTAGCAGCAATTGTTTCTTTTACTTTAGTATTAATTGCATCGCTGATGATGCTAAAAGCTGGACAAGGAACTGTCGCTACTTATTTAGTAGCATTTTCCCTATTTTATTTTTCCTTTGGTGGCTGGTTAGCGATCGCTCCTACTACCACCTTAATTTTGTTCTCATCCGCCGACTATGCCAAAAATTACGGTCTAGTTTTCACGGCTTACGGCGCAGGTGCATTAGGTGGAACTTTGTTAGCTGGCAGAATTCGAGATATTTTTGGCAGTTATACAATTTTCTTTTACCCAACGACAGCACTGGCAATTTTAGGAATTGTGTTAGCTGTGTTTATGCTCAAACGTAGCTTTTCTACTTCTACTAGCGTGGCAGGCTAAAGTAGCGCATTAGATTTGGCGGAAAAACCGTCGATAAAAGCAGATAAAAAAGATTTGTAATCATAAATCTTTTTTATCTACGTTTATCTGCTGTTTTTGATCTAAACCTAATGCAATATTTTAGTCCGGTCGAATTAAAAATGATTAATATGTATGAAGCTTTTAGACACCAATTAACAATAAAATTTAATCAACGCCAGAATGCGATCGCACTTAGCACAGATGGAAATACTCTAGTAACAGGTGGAGCTGATGACCAAAAAATAAGTGTCTGGGATACCAACACAGGTAAATTAATTAGAACTTGGATGTTTGCACCTGATGAGCTTCTACATGGACTGTCAAACACAGTCGAATCTGTTGCTATATCCACAGATAATAAAATTTTAGTAAGTGGTGGTAGGTTAATTCAGATATGGAATTTAGAAACTGGAAATAAGATTCGCACTTTAAAAAGCAGAGGTGCTATTTGTAACGTCATTAGTCCTGATATGACAAAACTAATAACTCATGGAAGTGGAAGAAGTCCCACAACTATTATCTGGGATTTGCATAAGGGTAGAAAAATTTATCAGCGCACTGGTCAATATGACTGTATTTTATCTTTTGTCATTAGTCCAGATAGTAAAATTTTTATTGGAGGAAATGGAACTACTAATAATGTAACTATTTGGAATTTGAATACAGGCAGTATAATAAAAGAAATGGAAAATAAAGGCGATATCCGAGTTCATAAACTTGCTATCAGTCCTAATGGTGAAACTTTAGCAGGAGGTGGTTACGATGGAATAAAAATTTGGGAAATTGCAACAGGAAAGCAAGTTCAAACAATAGATAAATTTAAGAATATACAATTTCATTCTCATCTTGATTTCATCAATAGTCTTGTGTTTAGTCCTGATGAAAATATGCTATTTAGTAGTGGTAGTGATGGCTCAATTCAGGTATGGAATGTGCAAACTGGTAAAAATATCTATACTTTTCCAAGTGAGCTAAGATTTAGCTCAATCGCACTTAGCTTTGACGGACAAACTTTAGTAGGTCATGCACAATCTAATAACACAGTTGAGGTTTGGAAGAATTCTACAGCTATAGCAACAATTTAGTTTTTAGTATATTTCTATCTTTGATTACAAACTAAATTCTGCTGCGTCATCTTCATCAATAGCTGAATTTTTACCAACGGCTGTAGGTTTGAATTGAGAACCATGAATTAATTCGCTGAATGTCATTTTTGGATTTTGATGTAAGATATTCAGCACGCTAATAAAGTCGCGGATGATTTCGCTGGGTGTGAGTAAGGCTTCTGCACCTAAGCGGCTAACGATTTCTTGTAAGAATTCTTGTAAGTTGCGATCGCTCAAAGTTTTATCATAGCCATAGTGGGTTACATGAATTTCTTTCAGGCGTTGTAGAAGCGTGAAAATTTCAGCCTCATTCAAGGGGTTTAACCGAATAACTGGCCCTAAAAATTCCTGAACATTCGCTTGGGTAGCAAAGCGACTTTCTTTGGTACGTCTGCGCCAAGCTTGGTCAGCAAATAGTCCCCGGTTTTGGTCTTCTAAAAATTTGGTTGTACCACCAATAAAAATCCCCAGATGTTCGGCTTTACATTGCATGGTATCGTTAAACATCGCCAGCAGTCTGTTATAGTTCTTCTCGCGGGTAACTGTGGTGGATATTTGGTATAAATTTACCGCTTCATCTAACAAAATTAACAAACCTTTATAACCAATTTCAGCCACAAATTTAGCTAACAATTTAATGTAGTCGTACCAACTTTCATCATCAATAATTACCCGCACACCCAAAGCCGACCTAGCTTCAATTTTGGTGCTAAATTCACCCCGCAACCACCGCAAAGCCGCATTTTTTAAATTATCATCATCTAATCGATAACCACGCCAATAAGCAATAATCACATTGCCAAAATCAAAACCATGAACTAAGTCTTCAATATACTGCACAACTTCTCTGATTTTGGCTTCTACTTGGTCATCAAAACCTTCGTCGTTGGGACGCATATTAGTTTCTTTAGCAACTTCTTGTTGGATTTTATTAATCCAACCTTCTAAAATTGAAACTAAAGCACCGCCATCAGGACGGGTTTTGGTGGAAAGGTGACTCATTAATTCTCGATAAGTCGCCAAACCTTCATTATTACTTCCCGCGAGGCGGCGTTCGGATGATAAATCAGCATCAGCTACGACAAAGCCTTGTTCCATCGCACGGTTGCGAATCATTTGGAGGAGAAAGCTTTTACCGGAACCATAATTACCAATAATAAAGCGAAATGCGGCGACACCTTCGGTAATGTCATCTAGATTTTGTATCAGGCTTTTAAGTTCTTGTTCTCGACCAACTGCTATGTGTTCAACTCCTAGTCTTGGTACTACTCCCGCACCCAGGGAATTAATTAAAGCAGTGGAAACTTTCTTCGAGATTTTGAGCTTTGCCATGTACTTCACTAGATTTTAGATTTCGCGCAATAATAATTTTACGATAACAAGTAATTTAATTTGATGATGCTTGCCTGCTCATCAAGTCTTCGTACATAGCAATCATTTTGCGGACATTGTGCTGATGTTCTGGATACACTGAGGGAGTGTCTTCTCCTGGTTCGATGATTAATTCCCCAATGGTATCATTTGCCCGGTCGTTAATAGAATCAATCAAGAGATTAGGCATGGTAATATTAGCTTCGGCAATTTGTTTAATGCTTGCTTTGGGGTTATCTGCTTGTAATATTGCTTTTAATACTTCAATTTCATGACCTGGCAATTTTTCTAACAAATTAGTCCATTCTTCTGGTAAGTCTTCACTGGGATCTTCTGAAGGTGCAATTAAATCAGCAAACGGAAATAATTCGGGTTCATCTTCTAGGGAAAGATTTATTGGTATAGGTTCTAAATTGAGCGTTTCTGTTTGTTGCAGTAAGTCCCAAATTTGACTTTGTAATAAATCTCGTTCTCCTTGTAAGATTAAAATTTGACTATTTAACTGTTGGATGTCTGATTGTTTATCATTTATTTGCTGATGCAATTCAGTTAAACTATTGGTGATGTTATTCTTTTCTGTAGTGATATCTGCCAATAATTTATTTTGCTGATGAACAACAGTTTCTAACTCTTGAATTTCTACCCTGAGTTCATACATTTTTTCTTCTAGCTGCGGTTTGAGTCTACCTAGTAAGGTTAAGTTACTCTCAATTTCTTGCTTGTCTTGGCGTAGTTCATGAAGTTGAGTTTGTAACTGGGCAATTTCAGCATGAGAAACATTACTATGTAACTCTAAACGGCGTTTTTCGGCTGTGAGGTTAGCACAAATATTACTAAGTTCTGTATTAGTTTGCTCTAGAGTTTGAATGGTATTTTTAAGGTTATTTGTTTCAGCTTCTAATTGCTTTTTTTGTCCGGCAAAATTACTTAATTCTCGATGCAGACTATCTCTTTGATTGCGAGATTCGGCAATTTGATTTTGCAGTTTTTGGTTTTCAGCATATAACAAATTGTGATGTTCTTCAATTTGTTTGATTTCTCTGTAAATGCGATTTTTTAAAGATTCTTGCTCTTTAATGCGTTTGCGTAAGGTTGTTAACACCAGCATTTCATGATGTCTCCGGCGTTTATCAACAAATAATGCGGCAGTATATGTAGCCAGGACAGTAATTATGCCTGTTAGGAAAGCTTGACCAAAATTCCAATTCGGAACCAGACTAAGCCCAAAACTTACACTAAAGGCAACTACACCTAGAAGAAATCGATTACTGACCATTACTGCTTGCATATTGCTGGTGTGAATTCGTAATTAAGATTGGGGCTGAGGATCAGATTTATAAGGTAAGAATTCAGGAGTCAGAATTCAGAATGCAGAATGATTAATCAATATTGTTCTAGGTAGGGAGTCTAATAATTGAGAAGTATGAGTCATTATACTGTGTTCAATTCTGACTTGTGGATTCTGGATTCTGGATTCTTTCATTATTAGTTGTACCAAAGAGAGATAAATCTGCTTTTAAAAAGTCAATAAATTGTCGTGCTGTGCGTCCAGAACGGCCATTATGACGGGTTGCCCACTGTAATGCTTGATATTCTAAATCTTCTGGGCTGAGATTAATTTTGGCTTGTGTGGCTAAATGACGAATAATTGTTAAATAAGTATTTTGATTTGCTGGCTCAAAGGTTAATGTCAAACCAAAGCGATCGCTAAATGATAACTTCTCTTGCATCGTATCCCAAGCATGGATTTCTTCATTATCCTTGGGGGTGGGTCTATCAGCGAAATACTCTCGAATTAGGTGACGGCGGTTGGAGGTAGCATAGACAACTACATTTTGTGGTCGTGCTGTTAAGTTACCTTCTAAAACTACTTTAAGAGCTTTAAAAGCGTCGTCATCTTCCTCAAAGGAGAGGTCATCGACAAAAATGATAAATTTTTGTGGCAACCCGCGTAACTGTTCGACAATTTTTGGTAAATCATGTAAATCAGATTTGCCAACTTCTAGTAGACGCAGGTTGCGATCGCTATACTCATTCAACAAAGATTTGACTAAAGAAGATTTCCCCGAACCGCGACTACCATAAAGTAATACATGCAATGCTGTTTCACCCGCTAGTAAAAACTCTGTATTTTTCAGCAAAGCATCTCGCTGCCATTCGTAACCCACCAGTGTACTTAACTTAATGGGGTCAGGATAAGGAATACCAACAAACTGCCCATCTTGCCAACGCAAGGCGCGATACTCGGCAAATAAACCTACACCAAATTTTTGATAATAAGCAGCTAATTCTTCCACAGCATCAGCCCAATTATCCCAATCTGGCAAATGCAGGGTTTGATTGGTGGTAGGATTGTGTTCTTGATACCAAACAACAGGCGAAACTGGCAAATGAGTTACAGCTTGTACCCACTCGCTGAGAGATGCTGTGCTGCATTCGTAAAGGCTTTGTAAGATGTGTAAATCATGTTGAGCGGCTGCAATTAAAGCCGGGGGTAATTCCCGAAAATCTTGTTGCTGCGCCAGTCGGCTAAAGGGGTTTTCCGCCAGGAGTATTTGGGAAATTAAATGGTCTTCCCAATTTTGACGGCTTGCGGCTAAGGCGTGGAAGTAATTGCCATAGGCTTGCAGACAACTCCTGCCATCGGCATCAGTGTAACGTATTGCTTGCAACAGTTCCAGAAAGGCGATCGCGGCTTCGCTTTGGAGGACAGATTGATAAAGTAAAAGAGATGCTGCTTGACGCTGGAGGAATTGCACCTGGACATAGGACGAAGTACTTGCCGTTGGCATTGCGGGAATATCCATCAATCAACTAGGTGAAATAGCTAAATAGCTATGGTAAATTGTCTGCCGACCTTGGCTGTAAAGTCAAAATCTACATAGGTTTTAACAATGAATTTAGGTATAATTGCTGCTTTTGCCTACGGTATCTTCGCAATTGTTGGTGGAATTATTGGCTACGTGCAAGCGCGTAGTCTGGTTTCACTTCTGAGTGGTGGTGTTAGTGGTTTGTTACTGATTTTATTTGCTTACTGGTACTTGCAAGGACAACCTTGGGGTTTAACTCTAGCTGCTTTTGTAGCTGGGGTTTTAGTGGTTGTGTTTGCTTTGAGGTTTGCCAAGACACGCAAGTTTATGCCTGCGGGACTAATGATTGTTTTAGGGGCGCTGGCACTGGTGTTGATGGTGCATCAGTTGGTGGTTAAATAACATATAGATGAGTCTCCTGTTGTAGTACATTTATATTATTGTATAGCTGTGGCGATCGCTACAAATACTTTGATCAGGAAAAATCTATTTATTTGAATGTCTAAATGCGACGAGACTCAATTTTTTATAAACTATTCCAACAATACCCTAGTTTATTATTTGAATTATTGACAAATCCACCAGCAAATGCGGATGAATACAAATTTGACTCTGTGGCTGTCAAAGAACCCAAATTTGAAATTGATGGCGTATTTCTCCCACCAGAAAGCGTCAGTCAGGGTGTAGTGTATTTTTGCGAAGTGCAATTCCAGAAAGACGAAAGGCTATATGAACGGGTATTTGCTGAATCAGCATTATATTTCTACCGCAACCGCGACAGATTTAGTGATTGGCAAGCAGTGATTATTTACCCATCGCGCACCATCGAACAAACTGACACTTATCCTTATCGTGCCTGGCTCAATAGCGACCAATTACATCGGGTATATTTGGATGAATTGGGTGATATTCGTGCTTTACCAATTTGGGTAGCATTGATGGTGTTGACAACGATAGATGAAGAAATTGCACCCTCCGAAGCCAGATATTTGGTAGAGCGTTCAGCAACTGAGCAACCAGAAACCACCAGTCGCGCCATAATTGAGTTAGTTACAACAATCATGGTGTACAAGTTTGAGCAACTAAGTCGCACAGAGGTAGAAGCAATGCTAGGAATTACACTCAAGGAAACACGAGTTTACCGAGAAATCAAAGAGGAAGGACTGCAAGAGGGAGAACAAAGAGGAAGAACCGCAGGAGAGCGATCGCTTGTTCTGCGTCAACTAACTCGTCGTGTGGGAGAATTATCTCAAGATGTGCGCGAACAAGTGGAAACTCTCTCCCTAGACCAATTAGAAAACTTGGGCGTAGCATTGTTAGATTTTACCAGTATGGCTGATTTACTCTCTTGGTTAGCAGCCACCTCAAAGTAAAAGTAAGTATTATTAAAAACTTAGCTTGTTGCTGAATGTCATAAATAATGACTAATATTTGGCTGGAAAAAAGTCATCATCCTTTTGCCAAAGTATCCGGTTTTGCTGATTCACCAGTGATAAATAAAAATAAGATTGCATGTAATTTTGATATTTTTGGGTACAGTCGAGAGTTTACCCATTCAGCAACCGGGGTTTATGCGTTCATGTTCAAGTAAAAATTCAGCATCCAAGAGTCAGAAGTCAGAAATAATTATTCAGCACAAAATTCTGATTCCTGAATTCTGACTCGTGAATTTTTACATATCACTTTGATGAATTCTGCATATTTATTTCAACCTCATTTCAGGAATAATTAACATCCTGAATCAGTTTGTCATCCTAATTTTTCAGTAATATCCATCTTGAGACAGTTATTTATAGACAAGTCTTAAATTATTGCTGTGGATGGATGAGTTATTCCAGTCATCAGGTTTAGTTACCTCATGATCGTGAGATAACTAAGAAATCATATTTTTGGTGTTACTGAATATTTATGCTGATATTTAAATTAACTCAAAAGTGATATATTCATCAGGTATCAATAAACGCCATATGCCTTATATAGCAGTACTTGTGACTGATTTATGTATTGTTATATTTAATGATTTTAACGCTGCTATTAAAAAAAAATAGCAATCAGTAATTTAAATTACTTTTTGTTTTTTTGTTAAATCAGAAAATGTCACTGCAACAAATAAGGCTAGTAATTTCCACAATTGTATATTATGATTTTAAAGATTCGATAGTAAATAATGGTAATTTTTAAAGCAAAAATAAAGTTATTAATGCCATTTTGGCAGTTCTAAATATCAGAAATAAGATATTAGTGGAGAAGAAAGAATAATCGATATTTAGATACTTATAGTTATCTACTTAAATTGCTCAATTAACAATAATCCTGAAAATAAGTAATTGATTATCTCAGCACTTTTACGAAATAGGAAATAAAATATGTTATTACAATTATCTTCTCAAAATGTTACCCAATATCTGCACGCAGCAGGGCTGTGTAGTTTAGAAGATAGCAATTTAGACTTATCTCAGTTGCCAGGAAGTAGCAAAAAGAATTTCAATTTACTAGTGACTCTGGGAAATAATCAGCAACTGCTAATTAAACAAGAACAGCACCAGGAAAATGCGGGAAACCTGCATGATTTTTTTAATGAATGGCTGTTTCATCAATTACTCAAGCAGTTTCCAGTATTAGGTAATATTGCAGCGATCGCATCATTAGTAGTACATTACGATGAGGAAAATTCCCTCCTTGTCCGCAATTATTTAAGTGAATATCTGGAATTAGGTGGCTTTTATCAACATCACCATAGCTTTCCGACAGAGATAGCCACTGCTATTGGGACAACAATAGCAGCTTTGCATCGCGCCACTTTCCAGCGCCGCGAATATCGTGATTTTATGGCTACAGCGCCACAAGGACAGTATCGCTATAACTTTTACAACCCAGCGCAGGGTATAGAATCACTAACACCAGATATTTTTGGTGCAGTGCCGAAATCAGCATGGCAATTTTATACTGTTTATCAGCGTGATGAGAGTTTAGAATCTGCGATCGCAGATTTAGCTTATGAGTGGAAACCTTGCTGTTTAACTCACAACGATTTGACGTTAAATAATATTTTGCTACATTCCCGTTGGGATAAATTAGATAACTGCTTAGTGCGCCTCATCGACTGGGAAGCCTGCGCTTGGGGAGATCCCGCATTTGATTTAGGTACTTTAATCGCCAGTTATTTAAATATTTGGCTTTCTAGTTTAGTTATCGATGTCACACTGGAATTAGAAGAATCCTTACAGTTAGCGATTATCCCACTAGAAGCGATTCAACCTTCATTATTAACTTTAATTCAAGCTTATCTCAATACCTTTCCCGCTATTTTAGAACACCGCCCAGACTTTGTAGAGCGTGTCATCCAGTTTGCCGGGTTAGGACTGATTCACCACATTCAAGCAAAAATTAACTATCAGCAGCAATTTTGTAATACTGATATGTGTACCCTACAAGTAGCACAGAATTTGCTAACCATGCCCGAAAAATCTGTAAACACAGTTTTCGGTGTTACTCAAGCAGAAATTATCCAACCGATGGCTACACAGCACCAGCTTACCCAACCGCAAAAATCACAAAAATTAATTCCCTTATATTACGAAAAAACCCGTTTACGCGGCTGTTAAAAATTTGTCCTTTCTCTTCATCTCCCTTCCCTTGTCTCCCTTATCTACCTACTCCCCACTCAAAATGCTAGACACCTCTACCAACCCTCTGTTAAATTCTCTGTTTGATATTGCGAAAAATATCCAGATAGAATCTAACTTTTCCATTCATCACCCTGAGTATCAAACTTTTGCCTTACCCGCGAAGGTAGCAGAAAGATTTCGGCAAAATTCTGCGGCGTTACAGCAAAAATATCTGACTTTGCTACTGCGTAATTTTCTTTATGGAATTTATTACAACGGTTCTTTGCAAAATGCGTTAGCGGTGAATGCTAATACGCCTCATTGCTTACCACAGCAAAATTTAGCGAACAATTCTCATTTGGGTATTGATTGGGAATTTTACGCCCAACTGCACGCGAATAACCACGGTAAAGGATATTTTGACTCTAGTTGGCAAGTGTTACGTCAGGAACCTGATGGAAGTATGGCGGTAACAAAATCTGGTTTGACATTATATATTGAACCAGATTGTCATCTCAAACCTCACAGCAAATCTGCTAAACCGGGTGAGTCAGTGTCTATTTGGATGCCAAAAAATCATTTGCAAAATGGCTGTTACGTGGCGGTAAGTGATGTAGGACAAGAACAGCAGAGTGTAGATGCAGAATTGGGAATAGGCAGAATTTATTTTAATATTACGGCAGATGGAGCGATCGCACTGATGGATAGTCTGACGCAACACCTCAACCAAGCGTCTCTTCCTTTTACCTTTCAAGTGCTTTACAATCCTAGAGCCTACGGACGCTACGACTCCGGCTTACTGTACTTTGAACGGGAAGACTACCCAGCAATTCACCAAATTCTCCAGGCTGTATATAAAGAACATCAATCGCATTTTCAGCCACAAATACCTTTATTTACCAAGTTTTTAGCCCCAGGTCTAAGTTTAGCCGAAGAACCAATTCAAAAATTCGCCATTCAAGAAACTTTTGGGATGAACCGTTGCCAAATTGTTGCTCATGCTTTACTAGAAGTATGGCAAAAAGGTAAAGATGCCATAGAAGAAAGAATGAACTCAATTGAAAAACACTTTGCCCTCCACTCAGTTGACTTACAACGCCCTTACTTAAACCCTAGTTCTGAAGATATATATTACCCCTTAACAGTGAGATAATTTGATATGGCAAGTTATTCGCTTGCTACTTTGTTTTTTAATTTTTAATTAGACAAAAATGTCTTTTATTTATAACCGTACTGTGCGCTTTGCAGATACTGATGCGGCGGGTGTAGTTTATTTTGCTAATGTTTTGAGCATTTGTCATGAAGCTTATGAAGCATCTCTCAACGCATCGGGAATGAATCTCAAAGCTTTTTTTACTAAACCTTCAGTGGCTTTTCCAATTGTTCACGCCAATGTCGATTTTTTCCGACCGATGTATTGCGGAGATGAGTTGAATATTAGTTTAATTCCCCAGAAATTAAGTGCTGATAAATTTGAAATTGCTTACGAAATTACAATTGCAGATGTGTTAGTGGCTAAAGCTATCACTCGCCATGTTTGTATTGATGTGAATAGTAGAACTAAGCAAGAATTATCTGCGGAAATTATGCAGTGGTTGGAAACGAACCGCAGAGACGCAGAGGGCGCGGAGAGGAGGAAATCACGGGAGGTAATGTGATAGATGACAATTTTAAATAACATCTCTCTCCCTTATCTATCCCATCCTCCTTGTCTTCCTTGTCTCTGTTACTACAAGTGATTACGGTTTATTCGCTTGCTCAAAATTAGGGTAAACATAATCTTCAAATAATTTACCAATCTTAGGACATCTTTTGGCTGCCTTTGCTACTAATTCTTGGTAATCTTGGCGGACATCAAGATAATAACTTGCTTGGCGTTTGCCAATTTTTGGTAGCCAAGCAGTATGCAAAGTCATCGCAAAATGAAGTGGCTGTTGAGATGGGGGACTGGATAATCTACATACAGGGCCTTTAGATAAATGATTGGCATCAAAAATCCAATATTCATTTTCTTGGCCATGCCAAACTGTGCAGACAATATAACCATCTGTGGGTTTTTCCGCACCACGATATGGCATAAACTGAGGCGAAAGCACTACATATCCTGGTGGTAGTTCGTAGCTATCAACAATTGCTGGTGATTCTGTGGATGAAGCATGAAGTCTAAACAAGTATGCTGGTACGCCACTACGTGCCATGTCTAAGACTTTTTCAAGAGGAATTAGGCGATTTTTGTAATTTTGATACTGAGTGACAACAAATTTGGTCATTAAGTCTTTCCATAGCCCAAAAGAACACCAATAAATATCATCTAGATATTTTAAAGGTTGTCCTTGAGAATCTTGGTCAGGATAAGTATAAAGGTCTGTACCCCAGGTACATTTAGCATCAGAAATAATGTGCGACTGGAGAATATTTCCGCTTTCTCCATGAATTACATAACGTCCCATTCGCCCAAGATCAACTTGACCAGGTACCATTCCACACAAATCTTCTGGTTTATATTGAGGATAAGCAGAAACATCATATTGTCTTACCCATTCCGAGACATCCATACCAGCAATATGCGCGGCATTCAGTGTAATATTTCCTTCAGGATTTTCGTAATCTACTAAAAAATGTGCTGCTTCTAATGGCAAGATAACTTTTTTGACTGTTACTGTTTTAGTATTTGGTTGCAACTGATTCCGTGGCACAATATAAACTGCCGAGTATGGCAAAGGCGGTTCTTCTAATATATCTCTGAGTATGTTTTCCAGGCGTTTATAATGGGGTAAAGGATTATTTAAGACTTGTTCTACCCCCATCGTAAAAGATGTATCCATAATCACGATATAGTCTTTCGTGACCCCGATTTGGTGTATAGTTTGTTCAATTTTTACGGGAGAACTATCAGGTAAAACTAATTGCCACTGTTTTAAAGATGTTGCCCCATCCCAACACATAACAGAAACAAAGTCTTTGATTTTTATTGGTGATTTATTGAACCATTTGAAGTAATTGCCATAAAGATAGCCAAATATTGATAATAAAGATTGAGATACAGCATTTAAACTACTTTTAAGCAGTTTCGGTTGCCACAAGTTACAGATATTGTGTAGCCATTGGTCAATCAAGTGAATAACAGCAATTGAGTCTAAAAAATTAAATAATGATCTGCCATAATTAACTGTAAACATCTCTTTGCTATGAGGGTCAAAAGCAGGATGGGCAGTACTCAAAAATGGTTGAAAAGGAGCATTATATCCTTGTACTTCTGATTGCCATTCTTGATTAGATCCTACTGGGGTAACAACATCGAGACTTTCAGTATCAATTTCATAAGGACGGCCAGCATCGTAGGTAACTAGTAACCTTGCTGGTGCATCTTCGGAAAACTTCATCGGGAGAAAAGCTGTGTTTAGCTGGTTACGAATACCCAATGGAAAGGAAAATCTCGTCAGTCCATGATTACTAAAACGAAATTTTTGATACTGAGAGACAGAATCAGTTGCTTTGTCAGCATAATAATCAGGTGGTTTGGCTATGCGCGTAGTTAATTTCACTTGATTTTCGGTATCAAAATCTAGCCGATAAATCATCCCGTCGCCGCACAATAAAGAATCTCCATCAGGATAGGGTAAGCCGCCAGAATTAACAGTTCCTATGGAAGTAACCATAAAAACATGCCCCTGCACATCCGTGGGGAGAGTTCCTTCGAGGACTTGCAAGGGTAGCTGGTTATATTCATATTGATTAGCATTTCTTATTGATGGTGGAACTGGTGGAGAGTCTTGGAAATTACTGGTAGACATAGATATTTATTACACCTGATGATTTTAGGAAACAATTGATTCTGGCTGGTAATGCAGGCGATCGCAGAAATATTCGGCATACAACCTACAGCTAGGTGTAGCTTGATTTCCGTAGAGATTAACCAACCCCATACTTTGCAACTTGAACGCTTGCTGTAGATGTAATTCCACTGGTTGAGGGGATTTAATCACCTGTGCAAATGTGTCCACTAGTTCTGGATTTTGTTGGAGATTCCACCACTGTTGTTGCAGATGTTCACGATAAATGCCATCCGAACTCAGAGCAGTTGATAACAACTCTTCTACACTGATACGGTGTTGCCATAAATAATAACAAGCTAATCTCACAAGGTAGGGTTGACCACCGACCAAATCGAAAAGTTTTTCTAATGATTGCTCTCCAAAATTCAACCCATAGCGATCGCCTAAAGTCTGAACTTGCTCTTTGTTGAAGTTATGTAATTCAACTGGTAAACCCACATTAAAAGGTGACTTATTCACACTCAAGGGAATATATACTTCTGTAGCGTGGGCTACAACTAGCCGTAATTTTTTCCAAATTTCTCGATTTTTAGCTTCTTCATGCCAAGCGCGTAACAACCCAAAAAAATCATCAGCTAAATCTGGATATTGAAATAAGCGATCGACATCATCCAAACCCAAAACAATTGGGTTAATTATTTTAGCTAAAATATAATGTTCAAAATAAATTTTGGCGCTAATTTTGCTTCCAAATAGCTCATCCCAATAGTCTGCTAGTTGGTTTTGTAAATCCAAACCCAGACTGATACTTGCACAAAACCAACGTAAGAATTTATCTAAATCTTGAAATATGGCTGTATCAGCCAGTTGAAAACTTAAAGATACAGTATGATAACCCTCATTATTGGCAGACTGAAGAATTCGGGACATCAATGAAGTTTTCCCCATCCGTCTTGGGGCTTTAATTCGGATTAATGCTCCTGGTTGCAAAATAGCTTTATAACAATTAGCTTCAACGGGAGGGCGTTCTACATAAAATCGAGAATCAAGCGGTACTTGACCTTCTGGTATTTCTGGTTCTGGTTCTGCTGCTGACAAGTTAGTACTTAAAGCTTGATTTCGCTGTGGTAATTCTGGAAGACAATAGTCACTCTGCTCTAAAACTAGATTAAACCCTTGAAAACAGTACTTTAAAGTTTGCTTGTCTACTCCTACTTCACAAGCAAATATCTTCATAATTGAATCGACTGATAAACCTGTGCGATCGCTCAATGCTTCCAGAGTATACCGATGACCATTATTTTCCCGAATCTCTGCTTCAGACTTAGCTGTTTGAAGTTTCTTTAATCCTTGAGGTGTTAGAAGTACACCTCGTCTGCGTCGAGCTTTATTTGCGTACATTGTTATTATCAAGCCTGATCAGCACAATCAAAAAGAACTAAAAGTTCTGTTCAATATTTTCGCAAATTCAGCATGATTTGTTATGTTTAGTTCTTTATTCGTTTCTGTGTTCATGAGAAAATCGGCTGACAATCATATCTCTATTAAACCAGTGCATCAAATCTGGACTGATTCAGCAGTTCCTTGGGCTTATATTGCTGTTGATCTGCCTAGTTTTCCCCGGAATCGTGATGTTTAATGATTTTTGTAATTTTTGTATTTCGATGCGATCGCTAAATCCTAGTTCCAATACAGCCACCCTTGCTATACGTGCGTAGGGAGAGTTAGGTGTGTAGAAGAGTTTCATAGTTTACAAATATGGCGGTTCTCGGTTGGATGAGGTACATTTCAACCCCACCCCCAACCCCTCCCCGCAAGCGGGGAGGGGTTGGGGGTGGGGTTCCAACTGTATTACAAGGAAGTAAGAACTGCTATAGATAAAGGCAGCTGCATATATAGTTTGCAGACTGCCACAAAAATATTGACTACTTCAGGAAATACAGAGATGGGAGGTATAAAAACTGACTGTTTCCGACTCAAAAGCTCAATTAAGCAAGAGCAGGTTCGCGTCGATTGTATACAGAAGCATCTCCCTTAATGGCTTCGCTGTGCTTACCATCAATCCCAACAGGAACATCACCCACAATCGTGACTCGCTGAACGTGACGGGGTTGGTTGCCGTAGTCAGCAATTGCATAATGTTGTGTAGCGCGGTTATCCCAAAAAGCAACATCGCCAACTTGCCAACGCCAACGCACTGTATTTTCGGGGCGAGTTATGTATGCTTGCAATAATTTGATAATTTCATCAGATTCATTCTGTGATAAACCACGAATGCGGCGCACAAAACCACCAATGAACAAGCCGCGTTCTCCCGATTCAGGATGGACACGTACAACTGGATGTAAGGTTTCATATACGGTGGAAGTGAACACCGCCCGATGGGCTAATACATCTTCTGGTAAATCAATCACAGCTGCGGCATAGTCGTAGGCGTTACTGTGTACAGCCCAAAGTTGATCAGCCAGGTCACGTAGTGGAGTTGGTAAATCTTGATATGCAGTTACTGAGTTTGCCCAAATGGTATCGCCACCATTTGGAGGAATCACCAACGCCCGCAAAACAGAGCCGAGTGGTGGACGGTCTACAAATGTCACATCAGTATGCCAGTTGTTAGCACGGCTGGAAGTACGGCTGTAATCAAGGTCAAGAACTTCTGGGTGTCCTTCTAAAGAAGGAACGGTGGGATGAGCTGTGGTGATTTCACCAAACCGCCGCGCAAAAGCTACTTGTCCATTAGCATCAAGTTGTTGACCACGAAAGAAAATTACTTTGTATTGGACGAGGGTTTGGCGAATATCGCTGATTAACTCATCGCTGAGGTTTGCACTCAAATCAATGCCAATGATTTCTGCACCGATACGTCCAGCAACTGGTTTGATATCAAAATATTGAGAACTCATGATGATTCTAGACTCCAGAAAAATTCGTAAGTTAAAACTTGCTCTCAGATTGATGTCTGAGGATTCCTAATGAGCAGATTTAGTTCTAAACGCCAGGGGTAGAACCGCCATCCACCAGAATTTCTGTGCCTGTAATAGAAGCGGCTAAGTCAGATACTAAAAATAATGTGAGTGCAGCAATTTCTTCTGGTGGTACGATTCTGCCTAGAGGAATTCCTTGCAATGTTTCTTCCTTGGCTTGTTCTACACTAATTCCCCGTGCTTGGGCATTCTGTTCGGCTAAACGTTCGGCGCGTTCGGTGGCTGTTGCACCGGGTGAAATTGCGTTGATCCGAATGTTGTGTTGAGCTAATTCTTTGGAAATTCCCCGTGTGAAGTTGAGTAAGGCGGCGTTAGTTGTACCACCGGGCAGAAAACCAGGGCGGGGTGTTCTACCTGCACCACCGATGATGTTGACAATTCGACCATCACGGCGATTTTTTTGATGGGGGACAACAGCTCTCACTAAACGAATGTAGCCCAATAACTTTAAGTTCCAAGCATCGAGAAAGACATCATCGTTGAGGTCGAGAAAGGAACCTGCACGGGCTGAACCAGCGTTGTTAATTAAAATATCAATTTGACCAAACTGCGCCAAGGTTGTAGAAACAACTGTATCTACACTGGCTGCTTGAGTCAGATCAGCACTGATAGCAATTACTTTCGCGCCTGGAGTGGGTAGAGATTGAATGGCGCTGACGGCGTTCTCTAGTCGTTCTTGGTTGCGAGCTGCGATCGCAACATTCACACCCTCACTATAAAGAGCTTTCGCAACGGCTAACCCAATCCCCGCACTACCACCAGTGACGATCGCTGTTTTCCCTGCTAGGTGTAACTCTAAGCTCATAAGAATTAATACTCCAATTGGGGAAACATCAAATTTCCAACAACTCTTCATATTGCTGATTCAGCACTGATTGTTGTTGATTTTTAAATGCACTAAATTTATTAAGTACTATAAATCTATCGATTTACCGTATTTAATGTAGAAAAAGTTATCATAAGACAACCTCCAGAAGCAAGACCCCTAGAGATTTCGGATTTAACCTGACTAGGACTTACAGATGAAAATGAAAAATTAACAGTGGGGGACAGGGTGAAGAGGTGTAGACATCCAAAATCTTTACAATGTTTTCACAAATATTGGCAATATCAGTATGTCTCCCAATGACATTCCCTATCTATCAGTTGATACTGGGTAAATAAGATACCAAATTATAGGGTTCCAGGTTAGTCATCTGGGCAGCTATCAGGGGGTAGGTGCTTCGTCACAAGCGAATGTCATCTACCCCTTTATGTATTTGATAATAGGTGATAAATTACAAGTTTTATCTCAGCAGAATCAAGAAAGTGATAATACTGATGAACTTACAACCAATCGCGTAGTTTTTGATGTACCTGCGCTAAGTACCACATATAATCATCAATTTGATATTGAGTAGCAGCTTTGACTATATATTCTTGTGCTAAATTCAAATTATTTTCTGATTCATACAATAATCCTAAATAAAGATGACTATAAAATTTACCCTTAATTCCTTCTGATTCACCAATCTTTAAAACTTCATCAGGAGTACAATCACCAGCAAATAAATTATAAACAAATCGCATAACTCTTCTGGGGTCATTTTTGACTTTTAATAGAGAATTACTTGCGGCTTCTTTACCTTGCCAACGAGCTATACATAAATAGCGCCACACAGTTTCTTCAACATCATTAGCATTCACCGTTAAATCAATTTCAAACTGTTGAGCGCCTTCAGCAAATCTTTCTGCATAATAGTAAGATAAGCCTCGTTGCCAGAGATATGGTTTAAGCCGAGGTTCGATATTTTCAGCCGTGTCGAAATCTTGAATTGATTCAGCAATGTTAGCTAATTGAAATTTCACCATACCCCGCCGAATATAAGCTTTGGGATTATTTGGTTGACGGCGAATTAGATCATCCCAATCTTGAAGTTGATTTTCTAAAGAGTTGCTGAAAAACATGGATAGTTATTTTAAGTAATGAGCGATGAGTAATGAGTTATGAGTTATGAGTTAATAGGACTTACACAGAATTAGGAAAAAACGTAGACTTGCACATGACTTACCACAGAGTACCGCAAAGGACGCATAGAAGTAATAGGGGCTAATTTTACAAGAACGGCTAGGATACGAAGTTAAAGAGTTTGAGGGAGTTTCTACGTAAGCCCTATACTCATAACTCATAACTCATAACTCATAACTCATAACTCATAACTCATAACTCATAACTCATAACTCTTTTTGCGTAAGTCCTGATTAATATCCCAGCCAAGAGGTAGAAGAAATAACCAGCAATATTCGGTAATTTGGGGCTAGTTTATCAAAAATTAGGAAAAGCGCCCGTGGTTCCCATTAGAGATAATAATCCTACAGAAATTACCCCTTATGTAACTTATGGCTTAATTGCTGCTAATGTTCTGGCATTTATCTATGAAAGTAGCCTTCCACCCCAAGCATTAGATAGTTTTTTCCATCTGGCGGCTGTAGTTCCCCGTGAACTGAGTTTAAGCTTTGCTGGGGTGTCTTTGCATCAAACAGTACCAGAGTGGGCAACTTTAATCACCTCACAGTTTTTGCATGGTGGCTTACTGCACTTGGCTGGCAATATGTTGTTTCTGTGGATATTTGGTAACAACGTTGAAGATAAATTAGGTCATGCCAAATACTTATTGTTTTATTTAGCTTGTGGTGTGTTAGCGTCTTTGACCCAGTGGTACTTCTCCCAAGATTCTAACATTCCATCTTTGGGGGCTAGTGGTGCGATCGCCGGAGTGATGGGCGCATATATTCTCCGGTTCCCCAAAGCCGAAATTCTGGGTGTTGTACCTTTAGGCATTTTCTTCCCAACTTTCCGAGTTCCCGCCTATTTCTTTTTAGGATTTTGGTTTCTTCAACAATCCTTCTACGGACTTGCTAGTTTAGAAGCACCTACTAATATTGGGATGGAAAGCGGCGGTATCGCTTACTGGGCGCACGCTGGCGGGTTTATCTTTGGGGCTATTCTTGGCCCAGTTTTGGGTTTATTTAGCGACAAATCCCCCGAAGAATCGTGGTACAGCTAACACAAGTTTGGATTGTTGATTTTAGCAAGCAATATTCCCCACTCCCCACTCCCCACTCCCCACTCCCCACTCCCTACTCCCTACTCCCCACTCCCCACTCCCCACTCCCCACTTTCTCCCAGGTGCAATTATCAAAATTTTTCAACTGCCAGCTACACAAGCTATATTGCAGTTAATTGATAATTAGGAAAAACACCTGTGTTTCCACTCTATGACGAAAACCCAACGCGAATCAAACCGTATTTCACTTACGGTTTGATTGGCATGAACGTTTTAGTTTTTCTTCATGAAGTGAGTTTGTCTAATGTCCAGTTGAATCTTTTTTTCCGCGAGTATGCTGTAGTACCCCAAGAGTTAACCTACAACTTTTCCGGTGAGTGGATAACTTTAATTACATCGCAGTTTCTCCACGGTGGTTGGTGGCACTTAATATCCAATATGGTCTTCTTGTGGGTCTTTGGCAACAACATCGAAGACCGTTTGGGTCATTTCAAATATCTGATTTTTTATTTGGCTTGCGGTGCTTTAGCCGCTTTGTCCCAGTGGGCGATAGGAATTGAGTCTCCTATTCCTTCTTTGGGGGCTAGTGGTGCAATTTCTGGAGTTTTAGGTGCATATTTAATTCGCTTTCCTCATGCCAGAATTACAACCTTAGTATTTTTAGGTTTTTTTGTGACTACAATTAGCGTTCCCGCACTGGTAGTCATTGGCATTTTCTTTATACAAAATGTCATCTCTGGTCTCGCCAGCCTGCAAGCTGCTGCTAATATGAGTGTCCAAACTGGGGGCGTTGCTTATTGGGCGCATATCGGTGGCTTTGTGTTTGGAATTATACTTGCGCCCTTGTTTGGTTTATTTAAACGTGACTATGAATAGGACTATCAAGAGTACTGATTGCTGAGTATAGAGGGTGTAAGGGCTTCGCCGTGAACTTCAGCAAGCCCTAGGTATTCAAAATCCTTACACCCTTTTTCTAGCTCACGCTGGAATTTCAATCATAAATTCTGTACCTTCGCCTAAAACAGAATTGCAACTTAACTTACCACCATGAGTATCTTCGACTATTTGTCGAGCTATAGCCAATCCTAATCCCGTCCCTTTACCGACTCCTTTAGTAGTAAATAAATGGTCAAAGATTTTTTGCTTCACTGACTCACTCATTCCTTTACCATTATCAGCAATTGAGATTTTGACGTATTTATCTGCTATCAATGTTGTAATTGTAATGCGGTTAGCATGAGCTTGAATTTCTGCAAAACTCTTACCAGTATTTGATTCATCTAAAGCATCAATAGCATTGGCAAGAATATTCATAAACACCTGATTTAACTGTCCAGGAAAACATTCTATTTGGGGTAAATCACCATAATTGGTCACAACTTCAATTGCTGGACGTTGTTCGTTAGCTTTGAGGCGATGTTTGAGGATTAAAATTGTGCTGTCAATGCCTTCATGAATATTAAATGGTACTTTGTAATCTTTATCTGCTCGTGAGAAAGTACGCAGACTAGTGCTGATATTTTTCAGGCGATCGCAAGCCATGACCATTGAATTAAGCATTTGCGGCAAATCTTCTAAGGTGTAATCTAAATCGATTCCTTCCGCATGATCTCTGATGTCATCGCCGGGATTTGATAGAACTCCTTGATATAGTTTCAGATGTGCAACAATATCTGCAAAGGCAGGTTTAGTTTGCTTTAAGGTTGCAGAAATAAAACCGAGAGGATTATTCATTTCATGAGCAACTCCAGCCACAAGATTCCCCAAGGCAGACATTTTCTCACTTTGGACAATTTGTAAATTCGCTTGTTGCAAGTCGTGTAATGCTGTAGCTAATTCTTGGGATTTTTGGAGAATTTCAGCTTCGGATTGCTTGCGATCGCTAATATCTTTTGTAAAGACAAAATTGTATTCTTTATCTTTAAATTTTACATAGTTAACATTGACTTCAACAGGATAAATATTGCCGGATTTATGCTGATGGTAGCTTTCAATAGTGAACGAACCTTGATTGCGAATTGCTTGCCAATGTTCTGCCCATAATTCTTGAGAAAAAACGGTATCGATGTCAAAAACGTATTTACCAATCATCTCTTCTCGACTATATCCCAACCCTTTACAAGTAGCATCATTGACATAGAAAATCCGACCATCTGGCTCAAGCCACCAGACAGAAATAGTCGTCTGATCAATTGAAATTTGATTGAGTAATGCCTTTTCCAGAGCTTGTTGCATTTGTTGGTAAAGCCGAGCATTTTCTAATGCTATGGCAGCTTGAGCCGAAAGTATCTGAACAACTTGGAGACGTTCTTTAGTAAATACTCCTGCTGCGGCGATACTTTCAAGATATAGTATGCCTACCAAATTACCTTGCTTAATAATCGGTGTACATAAGACACTCTGGGGTTGATATATGAGCATATATTCGGCAATTATCCCCGGAATCTCTGTTTGGCAATTATCTATGACAATTGTTTGTTGCGTATTTTTGACATAATTGATAATGTTTACAGGGATATCTCGACAATCATCAAGTAATTGTGTAGAAATTGTTGTTTGTGGAGAATTTATTCCTACCTTAATTGAGGTAATGGCACGAATTTGTAAAACATCATCCTGATTGAGAATTAATGCAGATTTATCAGCACCGGAATTTTGCAGGATAATTTGGGTGAGGTTGGTAATTAACTCATCTAATTCGATATTGCTAGAAATAGTTTGAGCCGCTTTGAGTACACTGGTAAAATCCAGGACATCGGAAATACTCGTGCTAGTAATATCAACTTGAGTCGATACAGATTTTAAAGGAAGGGGAAGGGAAGTAATAGTTTCCCAAGGATTAAGGTTGATCTGTTTTTGTTCGATGATCGGTTTGAGTAGCTGGGGATAGCGTTTTTCTAAATCCTCTGCTTTTGCTTTTGCTCCCCAACGGGCATAACAATAATAAGCTTCCTGCATATACAAAATGGCAAATTTTTCTCTACCCCAATCGAGATAAAATTTAGCAGCCAGTTCGTTAGCTAAAGCTTCATCTTGAACAAATTTGTTTTCTTTAGCTAGAGAAATAGCGTTGTCATAACATTCAATCGCTTCAACTTTGTTACCCAATACTCTATGATGTTCGCCTGCGACTAATTCCCAGCGATGGCGATGATTGCAAGCCGCTAAAGTTGCCCAATGCTGTAATTTGTCTTGATGTTGTTGCACTGTGAGCAAGATTATCTGACGCTCTTGTGTGGATGCTGTTGAATACTGGGTTAATTGAATCAAGGCATCATAAAAATGGTAAAGGGGAACCATAAATTGCCCGACGCAACCATCTAGATATTTTCCAGTTTGAGTAGATGCTTGAAATGCCTCACTATTTTTTCCAAAGAGATAATAGAGAAATGCTTGGTTGAGATGCCACATACACAACGCCGACCTTTGATTGGTAGCTTGTAGTTGAGGGAGAGACAATTCCTGGTTAAAAATATTTCCACTCAGGCGATGTGGCACTTCTGCTTGCCCTAACAAATTTAGTACAGTTTGTTGATAAACTTCTTGACAATCTAAGACGATTTCTTGTTTGTATCTATCAATAATTTGACGATAAACATCCATTTTTTGTGCAAGTTCTGTTAGTTCTAGCCCTGTATGGTAAGCGTAATAACAGTACGAAGAAGCACCTCGGCAACCCATCTCAATATCTCCGATTTCTAGCCCACTGTAGTAGGTTTCTTCTAGTCCAGCAAGCACTTGAGAAAGAGGAGCTTTCCAATGTTTAATGCAGAGATGAACTATATACAAGTTACGGGTTTTTAATGATGTCAATTGGAATTTTTCTCGCAGGTTTAATGCTAATTCTCCAAACAGATAACCGTTTTCGATATCGCCAATAACGCCACATAAAATCAACCCATAATCACCGTAAGCAAATACAGAAACAGGACAGTTACCAAATTTGATAGATAATTCTACCTGCTTGAAAATTAGCAATGGCATGAGATTGGGAGCAGCCATATAAGCAGGAGGTATCAAAGCTGTCAAGATTTCCATTGCTGCTACCAGCTGGGGATCTGTCATAGCTGGGTGATGTAGGAAACTGCTGGGATCTTTGTCTCCCCAGAGTAACCGCGTTATGCCAAATGTCTGGCCAATATCTGCTTCGGTGGGTTGTTCGGGAAATTCAATCCCCAAGGAATTTAACAAATTTAACCCCATTTGCAACGAATTTAGGAGTTTTCCTTGGGCGTTAGCTCCTAAAATTCGAGTTTGTTGAATTTTGATCGTATCAAGTAAGGTTTTTGCTTGTTGCAACACCACACTTGCCCACTGTTCCATCTGCTCAAAATCAGTTTTGACATAGCTGGCTTCGGCAATTTCTTCATAAAGTGCCAAAGTCAGGGGATAATGACTTTCCCAAGCAGTTACAGGCAACAATTCTATCCCCGTGCCTAAATAGTTAATGGCTGCACTATAGGCGGTGGCAACTTTAGCTTTACGTCCAGCTGCGAGATTTAGTTCAGATAAATTTTCTCGCTCTTGGGGTGTAGTAATTAGGGCTATACCGAAATTTAAATGATTGACGATATCAAATAATCGTTCTTCTCTTTCACTGGGGTGAGAATTTTGTAATAATAGCCGACCGATTTGTAGGTGAGTGCTTTGTTTCTGCTCGTCAGCAATCAGTGAATAAGCTGCTTGTTGTACTCGGTCATGTAAAAATTTGTAGGTGACAGTTTCTTGATTTTCTAATGTCTGTGATTGGGTTTCTTGTCCGACATAAAACTTATAAACTTCATTAATTGGTAAAATCAAACCTTCTTGTAATGCTTTCCACAATGCAGATGCAGTTTCAATTTGAGATTTTTGGGAAACAATAGCCAAAGTATTTAAATCAAATGAGTTACCAATACAAGCCGCTAACTGCAATACATCTTGAGTTAATTTTGGTAGTTTTTGCAGTTGCAAACTCATAAAAGCAACAACGTCATCTGTCACTGCTAGAGTTTTTACTTGGGTGATGTCACATTGCCAGCATCCTAACTCAAAATTAAATGTAATTAATCCTTCTTGATGTAGTGCTTTGAGAAATTGTGTGGCAAAAAATGGATTTCCTTGAGTTTTTTGATAGATTAGTTCAGAAAGATTTTCTGCTAATTCTTCTGGAGATTTGAGTGTATCGGCAACTAACTGATTGACCGTGTTTTGAGTTAGTGGTTTTAAAGTAATTGTATTAATCTGTGTTTGTTTTTTGTGCAAATCGCCCAAAGTCAACATTAATGGATGTCCTGGTAGGACTTCGTTATCACGGTATGCACCAATTAATAACAGATGACTGGTATCAGCCATTAATAACTGGATTAATTTTAATGATGCCGAATCTGCCCATTGCAAATCATCTAAAAACATCACTAGGGGATGTTCTGCACTGGTAAATAATTGAGTGAATTTTTGAAATAATAAGTTAAAGCGATTTTCGGCGGCTGTTCCTGATAATTCTACTGCTGGGGGTTGTTCGCCAATAATTTTGGCTAGTTCAGGGATGACTTCAATGATTACTTGACCGTTTTCACCAACAGCTTCTAATATTTTGTGTTTCCATTGCTGAATTTGGACATCATTTTCAGTTAATAATTGCCCCATTAAGTCCCGGAAGGCTTGGACAAATGCACTTAAAGGGATATTGCGATTAAATTGGTCGTATTTCCCTTTAATAAAATAACCGCGTTGTCTAACAATGGGTTTATGTACTTCATTAACAACGGCTGTTTTCCCAATTCCCGAAAACCCAGCCACCAGCATCATTTCTGTTGCACCCTCAGTTACTCGCTCAAAGGCTTCTAGTAGGGTATTTACTTCAGTTTCTCTGCCATAGAGTTTATCAGGAATGATGAAGCGATCGCACACATCCCGTTGTCCAATCTCAAAGCTTTGAATTTCAGCAGTTTCTTTGAGTTGAATTAAACATTTTTCTAAATCAAATTTCAATCCCAACACACTCTGATATCTGTCCTCAGAATTTTTCGCCATTAATTTCCTGACAATTTCTGAGATAACTGAAGGGATATCTGGATTAATTTCATTTACTAACGGTGCTGTTTTAGCAAGATGAGAATGTACTAATTCCATCGCATCATTAGATGAGAATGGTAACTCTCCCGTGAGTAATTCATAAAAAGTTACACCGAGGGAATAAAAGTCTGTGCGGTAGTCAATCACTCGATTCATTCTCCCTGTCTGTTCTGGAGAAATGTAGGCTAATGTTCCTTCTAAGACATTAGTTTTAATTAAGGTTTGGGTTTCTCGTGGTAATAAAGATGCAATACTAAAGTCAATTAATTTAACTTGTTTGGTTTGGGGGTTAATTAAGATATTGCTGGGTTTAATATCTTTATGAATTATCCTTTCTTGGTAGAGTAAGTCTAGGATGTTACAGAGTGCGATCGCTATTTCTAAAAATTGCTGGAGAGATATTCGGGGTTCTCTCATTTGCCACTGTTTCAGAGAAATTCCGCCAAAGTCTTCTAGTATCAAGACATAACTATTTTGATATGCTTCTAAACTATAAGTTTGAACAATTAAATGTGAGTTGAGATTCTTTGTGATGGTGTATTGGTTACGAAATGATAAGAGTTCGCTAAAACTGGGATAAGGATTTTTCAGCACTTTCATGACTACAGGTAATGAGTCAATTTCTCTATATCCCCGGTAAACCAATGTTCTCGCACCATTATAAATTTCTTCTGTGATTTGATATCCAGGAATACTGATCAGAGTAGTTATCATACCTATTAAAGCCTTAAAATCTCTGGCTTTAGTATTCCCAGATACAGACAATATTTTACCGGCGAGTTTAAATTACCTGCCTATTTGACGATTTTCAGTCTGATTACGTATCTTTGAACAACCTGAGAATACTGGATTTCTACTCAGTACTTAAAATTCTGTTGGCCTTGAATTTACAACGCTCAGTCCTGAGTGCTGAGTGCTGAGTGCTGAGTGCTGAGTAAGAAGAAAGAGGAAGGAAGTACTTCTGCACTATGGTCAAAGCCCCGCCCGATGTTAAGCGGAATCCTATTACCGAGAGAAGGTTGATACCCCACCCCTGGCGATGCACTGAGCTTGTCGAAGTGTGGGTGGTCTTTTTAACTCAGCACTCTTCATTTGCTACAAGTATCTCTGTGTAAAGCACTCAGCACTTCGCTACAGTTAGCATCATCCGAAGATTCCGCATACCTGTATCTGTGCTTACTTTGTCTTTACACAATGTATGCTAGAGTTTCTCAACTAATGGTTTTTATTACATTCGCAAAATTTAAATAATTATGGCAGATCAATCAGATTTTCTCTCAAATCTCTCTGATTTTCTTTATCCTCGCAGTTGCTATTATGGTCAATTCAAACCAGAATACCTAGTATTTAACGCGAGTCTACAAGAATTTGCTCAAAGAGTCAGCTACATTAGTAACCTGCAAACTAACGGTAAACTTTCACCAGAAGAAGCTTACCAGCAAATCAGAACTTTGTGGAAACAATTAAAACATGCCAAAAAACAACTAGAAATTACCAAAGAGGCATTTGGTAGCAATAATCCTCAACAATAGTCAATCATTTTTAATAAAAAAGATTTTTGTTCCTCGGCGCTAACTTTTGCGTTGAAACTGATAGCACTCGGCTTTACTCCAACGGCAAAACATCATGGAAATGGTTGTAGTCGATGTAACGATGACCATCGGAGGTGTGATGCAGGATATCAACAAATCGATGATTCCATAAAATCTCATTAGTCCCATAGCTATGACGTGCATGAACAACTTGTGCAACGGTTTCATCAATGCCTGTTAAAGAGATCATCAATACACTATTGGTTTGAATTAAAGAATCTGGTGTCACACCATATAAAGGACTAGATTCATCAATGATGTGCATAACTGACCAGCTTAAGGCAAAGCCTGGGGTTTGCTGTCGCAAAAGTTTAAGATCATAAATACGACGCATAAACTCACCTTCGGCGGTAATTTCATCACGCATTAAATAAACCCGCATCTGGGCTTCTAAAATTAAATTCCGTCGCTGGTTAGCGGTGCGAAACATGAGAGTTGGGGCTTGTTCATAGGGAACAATGACGGCCACACGGCTAAAAATGACACGGGCTGTGGGCCGAGAAAACCGGGCAAAGGCTAACCCCGTCATCATAGCAATTCCCATGACACCTGCGATCGCTTCAATCGTCACAATAATATTGGCGTAATTTGTCTTGGGATACATTGCCCCGTAACCAATCGATGCCAGAGTCTGCACACTAAAGAAAAAAACATCTAAAAAAGAACCAGGACGGGCATTAGCAATGCAATCTCCGCCTAATAAATACGCCAACGCAAATAGAGTATTAATAGCTACGTAAACCGCAAAAATTACTAGTACAAATCCAGACCAGGGAATTGTTAAGAGTAAATGATAGGGATCGCGCCAATAGGAGTGCCAGACACCCAAACCCATAATCTCAACATTACCATTGCGGTACTTGAGATGGACAATGGGTTGTGAACGCTGTCTTGGCTGGCGTACAGGTTTTTTAAATGGAAATTTCATTGGTGTAGCTAAAATAACGGCAAATCATGATGATCACTAGGGTGACAAGCCCTTGTTTACATTCTTTGCAGTTTTTGACCCCCTTTTTTTGTCTCTTTGTGAGAAATCCGGGGTTGCCCTATGATTCGCAACAAGTTCTTACCTGACTTAGACATCTAACTACCTATATTTACGTTTTTGCATATAGCAGGAGACAGGTGATAGGTGACAGAGTTAAAAGCTTTGTGGTGTCTAAGTTTTATTATTTATCGATGTCCTAACCAACTTGGCTACTGCTATACCTGAATTTAACTGAATTTTTAGAGTCCTGAATTTAACTGAATTATTGATTGTAAAAGTCAAGGATACTTTGAATTGTGGCAAGCCACTTCCAGCCATAGACAAACATTAGCTAATACGCTGATTGCAATGGCAAAAACGCTGAATAATTAGCAGCGAGTGGGAGAGGACTTGCCAATCACTCGTTTTTCTATATTCGCATTGTTCACTTTTCGTTCTGCTGGTCAATGCGTAAATTTTACTCACGTTAAATTAGGAGAAATATCATGAGTTTCAATCCTGCAAATACAAAATTTTTTGTGACACCCTTTGGTTGCCACAAAACGGGTTGGTAAAAAGCCCTAAATATCGCCAACAATAAAATTTAAGTGAATCTACCGTGTATCACATGGAGAAGATGGACGTAATTCTCCGTGTAATACAAGTAAAAGTAGCGAGCTTGTCACTAGTCGCTACGTAGATTTTGAAAGCCTTGCCCTGCAAGGCTTTCAAAAATAAAACTGCTACTTTACCTGAAAATCGCCAAAAAAGTGAACAGGGCAACCAAACAGCGCAAGTTTTTTCATAATTTTGCGTAGGTCTTGATAAGTCATGGGTATTTACTCATTACTCATCACTCACACCTCATGCTCAACTGCCAATTCCCCACTCCCCAAATCTAAAACAGTAATATCTAACTGTGGTTCATGGGTTTCTACAACGGGTTTTCTGACTCTGTAAGGAATTTCCTCGATCGCCAAGTTATCGTTATCGAGGTCATCGTAAATTAGCTGTAAATGCTTTTCATTCAGATGATGGAATATCTTACCACTGTATTTACTGGCATCTGCACCTAAACCTTGGATGCGAATTAAACCATTAAATACAGTCGCCCTGGCTAAATAAATTACTGGGTCATCACGAAAGGGGACATTGACGGTAGTTGTAGCGGTGAGATGCGCCATCCCTCTTTCGTCCATTTCCTTGCCTAAAGCGATCGCAGTTTTTTCTAGTCCGCGAATTGCCACGATCGCAGCTGCCACAGCCATTGTAATATCTGTACCATCATCAGCTAAAATCTTCTGGGATGAAAGAAACTCGTAATTTTCTTCGCCAATGTCACGGCGTAGGCGTTGATGGACGATGTTACGGGGATTGTAATGTGTTAGTGCGCCAACAATTGCCCCACAAGCCGCACGGGGTTCGCGCCACAAAGATTCTTGGGTTTTGCCGTAGATTAATTGTTCACCTAAATCTAAACGTCCGACATGGGTTTTTAAATCGAGGGCGGCGAGAATAAAAGATTGAGAATTACCTGCATAAATTTGAGTGCGCCAAGTTTCATCTAATTGATGGGCGATGGTAACGTGGGCTAAGGTTGCGCCATCATCAGTACCGCCGCCTGTGGGGAAAAACGTCTCTGTTTTTAACTCACCAATTTCTGATAAAGTGGCAAACCGGGAAGCAACCACATCACGATAAGTTCTAGTTGACTCGCCTTGGTGAATGCGATCGCCACAGTTAGTATATGCCAAGGTGGTGACAACACTCGGTAAACTCAAATCAGCCGCACAAGCTTTTAAATCCGAAATACTCGCCCCAGCAAATTGTAATTCATCTCGGAGTATTTGCAGACCATTCACCAGAGTATAGCGATCGCTAACAATTTCATTGAGGTAGATATTTTTTGCACTATCCTCTTGTCCAAATCTGGCGGATAGTTCCCAAAACTTGTCAATTCTGGCACTCGCTAAAGATGGATCAAATGCTGAAAACATAAGTATTTGGCGGTAATAACTGGGTAAAGAAGAAGTCAGGAGTCAGAGGTGTAATTTCACCCTGCCACTGTATAAAATTTATGATGAATTCCGGCTTTTTACTTTTATGTAAACAATTTCTGCTGAATTTTAATCCCAAATTTGTAGAGAGGTTGTATACAAAGTCTCTACTTACGCAGTGAGACGAAAAACTAGGGGTTTTGGGAAGAGTATCAGGGTTCAGAGGTATAGGGGTGTATGTATCCAAAACTCTTACACCCCACACCCCTTAACCCTTACACCCAGTCTCCACAGACAATTTTTGTGCGTAATACCATTTCACGAAAAGTTCGATACAGATGTAAACTCTGAAGGCTTTGCTGCATCTAATTTTTTTAATTGCGATCTTCGCAGCGTTAGCGACGTTCGCGTAGCGTCTCTCTTTGGGAGAAGGAGCGTCTGCCTCGAATTGTGAATTAGTATCAGCCCCAGCGATACCCATTTCTCAGCCTTTTGATATAAGTTTGTTTATTTTTGAAAGATTAAAGTAAAAGATTAATTCAGATAAAAACTTATGACAACCGAGCAAGAACTTCGATCTCTTTTTAATACCCTAGATGGAGATCAAGACGGTAAAATATCCCTGAATGAGCTTTTTTTAAGTCCTGGCTTAAGTGCAGTCATCTCATCACAAACAAATGCCACTAGTCCTCAAGAATTGATAGTACAGTATGATTCAGACAAAGACGGTAGTATTACCTTTGAAGAGTTAAAGCAAGCAGTCCAAGAAGCAAGTAATTTAACAGATTTCGCGTAATTTCCCTTCCTCAGCATCAGCAGGGAGGGGATGTAAGCGAGTCAAAAACGAAACGCCCACACCCCCTGTTTTACCTACGGTAAAACAGGGGGTGTGGGGGAGAATCCCCCAAATCTTGCTTATTACCTGATAGTAGTAGGGTGGGCATAATATACCCACCCCAAAAAAACTTGACTCTTAACCTACATCATCGTGAGCAAAACGGTTGAAGAGGAAGTCTAAGGCATAGTTACGCAGCTTGTAATATTGTGGATCTTCCATGATGCGGGCGCGATCGCGGGGACGAGAAAAGGGAATTTCCATGACTTCACCAATTTTGGCGTGAGGGCCATTGGTCATCATCACTAATTTGTCTGCTAAAAACAACGCTTCATCAATGTCATGGGTAATCATTAACACTGTGCAACGGTTATCATTCCAAATTTTCAGCAGTTCTTCCTGTAATTCTTCTTTAGTAATCGCATCTAACGCCCCGAAAGGTTCATCTAAAATTAGCACCTTGGGACGAATTGCCAACGCCCGTGCAATAGAAACGCGCTGTCTCATACCGCCGGACATTTGCATTGGCTTTTTCTCCATTGCGTCAGCCAGTCCCACCATTGCCAAATGATCACGAACAATTGCTCTTTTCTCCGCTTCTATTTTGTTGGGGTAAACTGCATTCACCGCTAAGTAAATATTTTCAAATGCAGTCCGCCAAGGTAACAGGGCGTAGTTTTGAAACACAACCATCCGGTCTGGGCCTGGCTTAGTGATGGGTTGACCTTCCAGTAACACTTGTCCAGTTGTAGGAAAGTTAAACCCAGACACCATGTTTAGCAGTGTAGATTTGCCACAACCAGAGTGACCAATCACACAAATAAATTCACCTTGGTTAACGCTGAGGTTAACACCATCAAGAACAGTGAAGGGGCCTTTCTTGGTAGGGTAAACTTTGCTAACATCTCTGATTTCGAGGAAAGCTCTGCTGTTATCGCTGATAGTTGGTAATGGTCTTCTGGAAGTGCCGGTGACGGTGGACAAATTGCGGTTTTGCATGGCGGGGAATGGGGTGTGAAGGGTGAAGTAGGTTGGGGGAATGTAGCGTAACGTTTTAATTTTTGTTAGATCCCCCCAACCCCCCTTAAAAAGGGGGGCTAATCATCTTTTTTGATTACCCCCTTTTTAAGGGGGTCGCCGTAGGCGGGGGGATCTTCAACGATGAAGTTCAGAACTTGGTGAATGAACCTTTTATCTTCAACGATGAGGTCTTGAGGTTCATTGTTTAACCTTTGAGGTTCGACGATGAGGTTCTGAGCTTGGTGAATGAACCTTTTATCTTCAACGATGAAGTTCCAAGGCTCATCGTTCAACCTTTTATCCTCAACGATGAAGATCCAAGGTTCATCGTTCAACCTTTGAGGCTCATTGTTGAACCTTTTATGTTCAACGATGAGGTTCTGAGGTTCATCGTTCAAGCTCGGAGGCTCAACCGTCAGTTACGCAATTCTTCTAATGGGCGCATCGAGGATGACTTCAGCAATAGAAAAGTCGCGTTTAATGGTCAAGCTGTTGAGGTAGGCGATAGGGTCATCAGCATTAAAGGGCATACCATCAAATAATTGAATTGGTTGGCGAGTGTAGCTGATATCTAAACCTAATTCCCGCGCGGCGGTACTGAAGACGCGCACCCGACAAATTCGTTCTACAACTTCTACCCAGTTTCTGGGGAAGGGAGTATCACCCCAACGCGCCAACTGAGTCATAATCCAAATTTGTTCTGTACGGCTGGGGCGGTTAATAGCCGAATCAGAGTAAAACTGGTGGTGGGCGTAGTCTCGTAGGGGATGATCTATGTCACAAGTCAGGTTATCCGGGTCTTCTAGCTGGATGTAGTCTAAATCAGTACTGACGTAATCTCTCCCCGCCACAATTCTTCTAACTTCTTCGGTATTTTGGGGATCTGCACAGTATTGGCAGGCTTCCAACAATGCTTTTGTTAAAGCAATATGGGTATTAGGATACATTTCTGCCCAATCTTCCCGCACACCGAGAACTTTACCGGGGTGTCCTAACCAAACTTCTAAGTCTGTGGCGATGGTAAAGCCGACATTTTCCACGGCGGCGCGATAGTTCCAAGGTTCACCCACACAGTAACCGTCAATACTCTTGTTTTGCAAGTCAGCGACCATCTGGGCGGGTGGAATAATGTGCATATCCACATCCGTATCCGGGTCAATACCACCAGCCGCCAACCAATAACGTAGCAACATATTGTGCATGGAGGCGGGATGAACTACGCCCATTGTGTGGCGTTGTTCGCGGGTGCGGAGGAGGTAATTTTTGAAGTCTGATAAGGTGCGGACACCTTCATCATAAAAGCGTTTGGCTAAGGTGATGGCGTTACCGTTGCGGGTCATGGTGAGGGCGGTAACAACGGGGAGGGGTTGGTTTTTATACCCGCCCAAGGTTAACCACATTGGCATCCCGGAAGGCATTTGGGCTGCATCTATATAACCGCCTGTGATCCCGTCAACGATACCCCGCCAGCTAGTTTCCCGGACTAAGTTAACTTCATCTAAACCATGCTTGGTAAAGAAACCTTTTTCTTTGGCGACAGCGAGGGGGGCGCAGGCGGTGAGGGGTAGGAAGCCAATTTCTAAGTTAACTTTTTCTAAACCGTGGCGAGAAATGGCGGCTGTTTTCCGCGCCCGGAGTTTCTTAATGCGTTTTTGCTGGTTGAGGAAGTAAATCATTTCACTCCGCAAGCTGTAGTAGCTTGGGTGTTCCACTACTTCCATGCGTTTGCGGGGACGGGGGATATCAACTTCTAGGATGTCGCCGATTTTCGATTCGGGGCCGTTGGTCAACATCACAATTCTGTCAGACAACAGCACAGCTTCGTCTACGTCGTGAGTCACCATTACCGCAGTGACTTCATTTTCTTCGCAGATTTGCATTAACTGTTCTTGTAAGTTACCCCGTGTTAGAGCATCTAACGCACCGAAGGGTTCATCTAACAGTAATAGTTTAGGACGGATTGCCAAGGCGCGTGCGATCGCTACCCGTTGCTTCTGTCCCCCGGATAACATTCCTGGCTGTTTGTCGGCGTGGGGACGCAAACCCACCATATCTATATGTTTGTCAACAATTCCCTTACGTTCTGCCGCAGGTAAACCATTCATTACCGAGTCTACCGCCAAGGCAATATTTTCTCTCACTGTCCGCCAAGGTAACAGCGAATAATTTTGGAATACCACCATCCGGTCTGGCCCTGGCTTGGTGATTTTTTGTCCTTGCAGTGTCACAATACCTTCGGTCGGCAAATCCAAACCCGCAATCATATTTAATAATGTGGATTTACCGCAACCAGAGTGACCAATTAAAGAAACAAACTCACCTTTTTTAATTTGCAGGTCAATACCTTTTAAAGCAATATATTGACCACCGCCACTTAAATTAAATACCTTATCAATTTGATCAACAGCAACGAATACTGACATGGCTTTAAAGTCTGAAGTATAAAGTCTGAAGTGTGAAATGGGGAAAGGTGACAGTTGACAGGTGACAGGTTATAGATTCTTGCTCTGTAACCTGTCACCTCTAACCTGTAACCTACTTTTGTTCTGCTGGTAAAATCAGGTTTTGTAACCAAGCCATGAACTTGTCGAGTAATAAACCAACGACACCGATATAAACCAGAGCCAAAATTACTTCACTCACGTCGTTGTTTTGGTAAGCATCCCAGATAAAGAAACCGATACCGACGATACCAGACATAACGATTTCTGCCGCGATAATCGCTAACCAAGCCAAACCAATCGCAATTCTTAAGCCAGTAAAGATGTAAGGTAACGCTGCCGGAATCAAAATGTTAATAAAGTATTCTTTGCGGCTGAGTTGCAGAACTTTAGCAACGTTGTTGTAATCTTGGGGAATTTGAGTTACACCAACCGCAGTGTTAATTAAGATGGGCCAAATTGCAGTGATGAAAATTACGAATAATGCTGCTGGTTCGTTTTGGCGCAATGCAGCCAAAGAAATAGGAACCCAAGCCAAAGGCGGTACAGTTCTTAATAGTTGAAACAGTGGGTCTAAAGCTTTGGACATGGTTTGATTCACACCAATCAAAATGCCCAAACCAATACCAACAATCGCCGCTAATGTGTAACTAATAGCTACCCGTTGCAAACTAGCTAAAATTTGCCAGAATAGACCTTTATCAATACCACCTCTGTCATAGAAAGGCCAGAAAATGAGTACCCAAGTATCTTGCACTACCTGAATTGGCCCTGGCAATGTGGCACCAGGAGTCCAAGCAAATAATTGCCACAGTCCGAGGAAGATTAATATTGCGATCGTCGGCGGTACAATATTCGGCAATTGTTTTTGCAGTTGCGCGATAAAACTATTATCTAATCTGGGGCTACTTGGTCTTTTCTGTGCAATTGTCATGATTTTTCTCTCAATTAACTAATGACTCTCCGAATTTTAGATTTTAAATTTTTGATTTTGGATTGAGGAACTATTCAATCTAAAATCTAAAATTGTTAAACACTTACTTTTTTAATCTTGAGACTCTTGAGGTATGCTTCTGGATTTTCAGGATCAAATTTCACCCCATCAAAAAATTCTTCTACGCCGCGAGATGTGCTTGTGGGAATATCCGCCGCCGCGATACCTGCTTCTTTTGCCGCTTCTTTCCAAATGTCTTCGCGGTTAACTTTATTGATTAGTTCTTTAGCCTTCGCTGCATTGTTGGCGAGGTAATCTTTGGGTAAGAATCCCCAACGCACGTTTTCAGTTATGAACCACAAATCATGACTCTTGTAGGGATAAGACACACTACCTTTTTCATCTTTCCAGTAATAAGCAGCCATTGATTTATCGTCAATTTTCCGACCATCACCCATGTCATATTTACCTTGATATGGGTCTGCTAAAATTTCCGGTGTGGGTAAGTTGAAATAATTTCTCCCTGCGAGAATTGCGGCGGCTTCTTTGCGGTTGTCAAAGTTATCCAACCACTGTTGCGCCTCCATAATGCCTTTTAAAATTGCTTTGGTGGCTTTGGGATTTTTATCAACCCAGTCAGCCCGAATGGCTAGGTATTCTTCTGGGTGATTTTTCCAAATCTCTGCGGTTAACGCTGCCATGAAACCGATTTTATCTCTGACAATGCGATAAGGCCAGGGGTCGCCGGTGCTGAACGCATCCATTGTCCCGGTTTTCATGTTGGCGACAGTTTGCGCCGCAGGTACAGTCAGGAGTTTGACATCTGCATCGGGGTCTAAACCACCAGCCGCTAACCAATAACGAATCCACAAATCTTGGTTAACGTGGGGGAAGGTGAATGCAGCCGTGAATGGTGTAGAAGATTTGAGTTCTGCAAATAAAGACTTAGCTTGAGCAACTTGCAGACCAATTTTACCAGCATGTTTACTGGCGATCGCAATCCCGTTTCCATGTGTAATTAACTGCGCCAAAACATACATCGGGATTTTTTGATTTCCCTTAGTAATTAAACCTTCGGTAATTAAATGTGGCATGGGCATTTGCCATTGTCCACCATCAATCCCACCACCCGCAGCACCAATTTCAACGTTATCCCGCGCAGAACCCCAAGAAGCTTGTTTAGAAAGGTCTACTTTGGTCATCCCATACTTCGCAAAAAAGCCTTTCTCTTTGGCAATAATTAATGGTGCAGCCTCGACAATCGGCACATATCCTAACTTAACAGTATCAGTTTCTGGTGCTTGGTCTGGGCTAATATTTGCCACAGTTTGAGCAGTTGGCGCAGACTGAGAACTACCACCAGTCAAGCTATCTGGGGGGTTTCCTAAACAGCCTTTGAGAAATACCGCACTTGCAGAAGCCCCAGCAGTGACGATAAATTTTCGCCGCGAAATTTGGTTAAAAAATTCTGTCATATATGTCTCCTCAAAAGTGAATTTAAAATTTTTTAGGCATGACAATTAACGCAAGTCGAAGATAATCTCGCTTGTGGTAATTACAAAATAATTTCGAGCTATATTCAAACTAGTTAACTCATACCGACTATTTCTAATCAAAGGCTGAGATAACTAACTAGAAATAATTACTTGGTTTTCAGAGGGTGATTTGGGTATCACTTGATTCGTTGAAACTTAGTTTACAGGTTTTAAAACCAAATTGGTTAACTCTTAACCCCTGATTCTTAAATAAATATTAGATTGATCATATAAGTAAAAATTTATTATGGGCGGCCAAGTCAACGAATAATGGCAATGTATGGGAGGTTATTGATGATAACAATTCACTTGATTCAATGATGAACCTAGAAAAGCTTAATTTATGTCATTAACCATCAATAATTTATAATGCGTACTATTGTCTAAATCTTATATTTTGGCTTCACAATGAAATGTACTTGAAATAATTGATAATTATTGATGCTAATGATTGCTTTCTGTCTATAGATAATGGGGAAAAAGCGCAGATGTCAAAACCAGCAAAGCAGATATTCACGCCACTACCCGTTTATAAATACGATATTCCAGGTTGGCAACCAAATACACAAAAAGCCACCGCCGTCAATTTAGGAACTTTGACAATTGCCAGTTTTAACGTTCTTTGTGACCTCTACGAAAAAGATAAAATCGCTATCGAAAAAAGATTACCAGTAATTGTTGAGGAGTTAAGTCAATGTAACGCTGACATTATTGCTATTCAAGAAGCGACACCAAATTTATTAGAGTTACTTTTATCACAAACTTGGGTAAGCAATTATTACATTTCTGAATCCAGTGCAGCCGTAACAGTGCGACCTTACGGTAACTTATTATTATCGCGTCTGCCTTTTACAATGGTTGAGCATCAATTTTGGGGACGCAAGCGGGTATTGGTAGGGAGTTGTGAAATTAATGACCAATTATTGCATATTGCCGTTGTGCATTTAACAAGCGATCGCTCTCAAAATGCCCTAGAAAAACGCCAACATCAGCTAACCACCATACTTGCATATCTCCAAACCCTCCCCGGAAGTAGCTTAATAGCTGGTGACTTTAATACGCGCGGTAACGAACAAGAAGACATAATAACAAGTGCTGGGTGTATCGATATCTGGCAACAACTCAACCCCCATACACCAGGTTACACATTTGATCCCCAACGCAACGCCTTAGCAGCATTGATGAGTTTACAAGGAATACCCGCCAGGCTCGATCGCATTTTACTGCGAAATCAAAACCATGATTGGCAACCACAGTCAATTGACTTATTCGCTTGTGAACCAGTCCCAGGTACAGCCGGGAAAATCTATCCATCCGATCATTTTGGTCTGCGTGCAGTTCTCAAAGCAACGAGATAACACCCTCTGCTGATGTCAGCAACTCATGAGAAAATCTCACAACCAAACATGAAAGAATTGGCTACTAGGATTTTTACTCAGCACTCAGCACTTTTAAGCTAGTTCCAATGAAACAAGTTTCATCGCCTGAAAGTGGGACTAGCATTTTTACTCAGCACTCAGCACTTAGCACTCAGCACTTTCAAGCTAGAGGTAGGATGAAGAGAATAATCCTTTTAAATTGGCGCGTAATGACTCTGGCTGAAACTCCCAACCAAGAAAATTCTCTTAATCCTTTGCTCACCCTCAACTACGAACCAGCCTTAGAATCTTTGGGTGATGATTACTACGACGAAGTAGCAGCAGAGGAATTTCCCCAACATATTTTGCGTTGGCGGAATGATGCACTGTTATCTGATTTAGGGCTAAATCCTCCAGCCGTGACCGATGAGGATTTTATTACCGCCTTTGGCAAATTTCAAGGACGCAAACCTTTATTAGCACTACGCTATCACGGTTATCAATTTGGTACCTATAACCCGCAACTAGGCGATGGTAGAGGCTTTCTCTACGGTCAAGTCCGCGCTACTAACGGCGAATTATACGATTTCGGGACTAAAGGTTCTGGTAGAACACCTTACTCTCGTGGTGGTGATGGAATGCTGACACTCAAAGGCGGGGTGCGGGAAGTTTTAGCAGCCGAAGCCTTACATCAAATGGGAGTTCGTACCTCACGCTGTCTCAGTATGATTGAAACTGGTTTATCTTTGTGGCGTGGTGATGAACCTTCCCCCACCCGTTCCTCAGTCATGGTGAGAATGAGTAGTTCTCACATTCGCTTCGGTACGTTTGAGCGATTCCATTATTTACAGCGTCCTGATTTAACTCAAAAGCTCTTAGACCATGTAATTGAATATTACTATCGCCACTTAGTCAATCAAACAGATAAATACGCCTTATTTTATGCAGAGTTAGTCCAGCGAGTTGCTGAACTAGTGGCGCAGTGGATGGCTGCCGGTTTTTGTCATGGTGTGCTGAATACTGACAATATGTCAATTACTGGGGAAAGTTTTGACTATGGCCCTTATGCTTTTATTCCCACCTACGACCCCTATTTTACTGCGGCATATTTCGACTATTACAAACGCTATTGTTACGGTTATCAGCCAGGTATTTGTCAATGGAATTTAGAAATGTTGCAAGAACCATTAAAGGCAATTATTGATATAGCTGATATGCAAGCGGGATTAGCCAGCTTTGATCATTATTATGGTGCAGAATATCGCCGTTTAATGTTGAAAAAGTTAGGTTTTGAGGAGTTGAATCATCCCGAAGCTGATGAGCTTTTAGAATTAACAATAAAATTCTTAAAAGAAAGTCAAGTTGGTTATCATCTATTTTTCTTTGAAATGGCTCGGACTTTTTCTGCTAAATGGCGAGATGACCCAGCAGGTGTACTTAACAATTCAGAAATTGTACCCACCGCAGATACTTCAGGTATTTTTGATAGTTGGTGTATCCTCTACCATAAAATCTTAAATCATTTTGATTTAGATGAAATGGTAAATATAGCCCAGAATCTATCTCAGCACAATCCTCAAACTGTACTACTTAGACCTGTAATTGAATCGATTTGGCAACCAATAGTTGAGGCAGATGACTGGCAATCTTTTAGAGATTTAATTGATCAAATTCAAACTAAACAATAGAAGTAAGAATTCAGGAGTCAGAATCCAGAAGCCAGAAGGGTTGAAGAATGATGTGAATTATTTGATGAATCAATTTACTAATCTACTAAATACCTCTAAATTATGACTTCTGACTCCTGGGTACTGAATACTTACACAGATACAGAAGTCAGAAGTAGTCAAAGTGTTATGACTTATAGTCTAGATAAACCTTGATTTACCAACTTCTGACTCCTGACTTCTTAAACATACACAAGTAAATTTGGCAATCACACCGGATGTTATATGTATATTGTTATTAATGCTACAGTATTTTCCCAAGTAATGAGGTAGAAAGCTAAGAACTCACTACAAAGATTTATTGTTATGCTTTCTTCTTCAAAATATATGAATTTAGGTATGATAAATCGGAATAGTCTGGTAAATTATGTAGTAAATATGCTAGACATCAAGACAATTTTTTCATGGATTTTGCGTCTTAACTCTTAAATTTGCTTTTCATGTTTTACCTTTTAACTTAACAGCAATTATCAAGTTGATAAACTCAATTCACTCAGTTTTATTAGTCAAACTGAGCAAATATATGGTTAATAACATGATAGGTATTGTTGTGAAAATGCCGAGTTTAACAAAAATAAAAAATACTAATTGCGAACAATAAAGTTTTGTTAATATTTTTTTATTAAAAATAAATCTTTTTATTTACCAGAGGAAAATTCGGTTGTTTCCGACGGAAAAATGTAAGCAAAATTTAATTATTGGATTACAAAAATACAATAAAATTCTATTTTAAAAAATGTCGATATTGTAAAATAAATATTCATAAATTTTAAAGTAATAATCATTCAAACAAATGCTGAAAGTGCTAGAGGATGAATAAGTGGTTAGGCAGCACAGATATCATCAATTTCCAGCAAGAGAAATTTTCAGCAAACGAGAGTTGCTGCCATTCCTAGTGGGGATTGTTGTATCAATTGCAGTATTTGTGCTTTGGCAGAGGCTAGTGGTTGAAGAGCAATACCATATTCAGCAGATGGTTCAACAACAAGCGATCGCCATTAAAACCGAATTAACTGCCCAAGTAAATATGCGGATTTTAGCACTAGAGCGCATGGGAAAACACTGGCAACTGCATGAGGCTTTAGATCGGCAAAATTGGCGAACCGAAGCAGCAGCTTACATACAAGACTTCGGTGGCTATCAAACCTTGGGATGGATTGATCCATTATTGCGTCTGCAATGGACTGTACCCGAAGTCAGCCATCAAGTTACCCAGACTTTCATAACCAGCCCAACACCTCAAATCCGCATAGCACTAGAAACAGCACGCAACAGCCGCCAAACAATTTTTACACCGACATTTGAGCTTTTTGAAGACAAGCCAGGATTTTTTGCATATTTACCCTTGTGGATTGGGGAGCAGTTTGATGGCTTGATTGTTGGAGTTTTTCAAGTGCAATCGTTAATAAATGCAATATTGCATTTACCCCAAGGTTATCAAATTCAAATCTTCGAGAATAGCAAGTTAATTTACGGACAGAATTTTTTACCAACACAGCTATTAGATTGGCAAAAAACAGTTAATTTGGACTTATATGGAGTCAACTGGCAACTGATAGTTTATCCTTCTTTAGAATTATTAACTAACTTGCGATCGCCACTGCCATTAGTTGTCTTAGTTTCTGGGCTAATAATTGCTGGCACATTAACATTATTGATTTATTTTGCTCAGAGTAGTGAACGACGCAATCAGCACATAGCCAACATCAATCAAGAACTAGCCAACCGCATTTGTGAGCAGAAAAAAACCGAAATTGCCTTACGCGCCAGTGAAAACCACCTCAGAGAATTGCTGGAAACCGTCAAAGTCATTCCTTGGGAATTTGATATCAAAACTTGGCGATTTACCTATGTAGGGCCACAGGTAGAAGCTTTATTAAGCTATCCCATAGAAGAATGGTACCAAGAAAATTTTTGGCTAAATCATTTGCATCCCCATGACCGGGAACAAGCGATGGGAATTTATCAAGAAACTGTAGCTAAGGGAGAAAATCGGGAATTTGAATACCGAATGTTAACCGCCAATGGGCGAGTTGTGTGGTTGCGAAATATTGTGAATGTGGTCAAGAACATTGGAACCCCCGTGATACTTAGGGGGTTTATGTTTGAGATTACCGATTTAAAGCTTGTAGAAGAAACTTTAAGATTACGGGAACGTGCTTTAGCGGCGGCCAGTGATGGGATTACAATTGCAGATGCGAGACTGCCCAATCAACCAATTATCTACGTCAACCCGGCCTTTGAAATGATCACAGGCTATAGTGCGACAGAAATTATTGGCTATAACTGTGCCTTTTTGCCTGGTACAGACCCCCAACAGCCAGCCATTCAACAGCTGCAAGCATCGATGAAAACAGGTAAGAGTTGCCAAGTCTTGTTACGGAACTACCGCCAAGATGGCAGCTTATTTTGGAATGAATTGAGTATTTCCCCAATTCACGATGAGACTGGTAGGCTAACTCATTTTATTGGGATTCACACCGACATTAGCGATCGCAAACAAGCCGAATTAAACCTACAGCGCCAAGCCCTGATCTTTGAGAACATGTACGATGGCGTAATCATCACCGATTTAACAGGCAAAATTATCGACTGGAACGGTGCAGCTGAGTGGATGTTTGGCTATAGCAAAGCGGAAATTTTAGGCAAAACCACCAGTATTTTGTATACACCAGCCGCCTTTGCCAAAGTCATACCCCAGATTTTGCCAGATATTCACCAACATGGCCGTTGGTCTGGAGAAATCGAATTTATCCGTAAAGATGGCAGTCAAGGCATTTGTGAAACTACAGTCATTTTCTTACAAGATGAGCAAAGCGAACCCATTGCCATTGTGAGTTTTAACCATGACATCACCGAACGAGTATTAGCCCAACAAGCCTTGCAACGACAATTGCATCAAACACTGCTATTAAAACAAATCACCCAACAAATCCGCCAAAGCCTCGATAGTAAAGCCATTTTTGCCACCGCCGCCGTGCAGATTGGCCAAGCATTTCAAGTGGAACGTTGCCTAATTCACGCTTATATAAGTGAACCTACACCAAATATTCCCTTGGTTGCAGAGTATAATAATTTTCCCACCTACACTTGTCAGGAAACAGTGGAAATTGCTGTCATTGGTAATCCTCATACTGAACAGATGATGCGAGAGGATAAAGCGATCGCTTCTGATGATGTGTACGCTGATCCTTTACTCCAAACTGCCCAAGCAATGTGTCGAGAAATGGACTTAAAGTCTATGTTAGCAGTCCGCACATCATATCAAGGAGAACCCAATGGTGCGATCGGCTTACATCAGTGCAGCTATTTTCGCCAATGGACAACCGCAGAAATTGAATTACTAGAAGCAGTCGCCGCCCAAGTCGGCATTGCCCTCGCCCAAGCCCATTTATTAGAACAAGAAACCCGCCAACGCCAAGAACTCTCCCTGAAAAACTCTGCTCTAGAACAAGCAAAACGTCAAGCCGAAGCCGCCAACCGAGCCAAAAGTGAATTCTTGGCCATGATGAGTCATGAAATTCGCACCCCCATGAATGCAGTCATTGGGATGACAGAACTGTTATTAGATACAGACTTAAATCCCCAACAACGCGACTTTGTTGAAACAGTGCATACCAGTGGAGACGCGTTACTCACCATCATCAACGATATTCTGGACTTCTCCAAAATTGAATCCGGCAGACTAGAACTCGAAGAAAAACCCTTTGACTTAAAAGCTTGTGTAGAACAAGTCATTGACATTCTCGCGCCCAAAGCCGCCCAAAAACAAATTGAGCTAATTTATCTCATCCATCCCCAGGTTCCCACACAAATCATTGGCGACATCACCCGCTTGCGCCAAGTTTTAATGAACTTGCTCAACAATGCCATTAAATTTACCCAACAAGGAGAAGTGGTACTTTCTGTCTACGCCAACCACATAGAAACTCAAAATCAAGAAACTAGCTGCTCAATTCTCTTTAGCATCCAAGATACAGGTATTGGGATCAGCCCAGAGAAAATGGCAAGGCTGTTTCAACCCTTCACCCAGGCTGACCCCTCAATGACGAGACTTTATGGCGGTACAGGGCTGGGACTGGTGATTAGCCAGCGCCTAAGTGAGATGATGAATGGTAGTTTGTGGGTGGAGAGTCGTGGTTGTATTGGTGGTCATCCCGATTCTGGATGGCAGAGTAACAAGCCTGTTTCTGCGACTTCCTTTGATGATGGTTCTACCTTCTACTTCACCATTACCAGCAAAATTATTACCGATGACGCATCACGAGAAATCACAACAGCCTTGACTCCGTTGGCTGGTAAGCGGCTGTTAATTGTAGATGCTCATCCTACCAACAGTAAAATCCTCAGCTTGCAAGTGCAGTTTTGGCAAATGCAAACATATATTGCCGAATCCGGTGAGGCTGCTTTAAGTTTGCTGTCCCAGGGAACTCAGTTTGATGTTGCCATTCTGGATCTACCCATACCCAATATTGACGGGCTTCAATTAGCACAAACAATTCGGCAACAGCCTGGGGGAGAAAATCTGCCCTTAATATTATTAACTGCTTTAGGCTCACCAGAAATTAGTCCAGAATTTGATGATCTGGGGTTAGTAGTGTGTTTGACTAAACCAATCAAACAATCCCAACTCCACTACATTTTGACTCATACTTGTGGCGATCGCTTGCTAACAGCTGATACTGCACCTTCTCAGAGTTACGGGTGTGATGCTTTAGCAAAAAAAGTCCCTCTCAAGATTTTAGTTGCGGAAGATAGCTTGGTAAACCAGAAAGTAGCAATATTGATGTTGCAAAAAATGGGCTACCAAGCAGATGTGGTAGCAGATGGGCGCGAAGTGATTCAAGCCTTACAACATCAACCCTATGATGTAGTGTTGATGGATATTCACATGCCAGAAATGGATGGACTAGAAACCAGTAAAATTATTTCTCAGCAATGGGCAGCGAGTGTTCGTCCTTATATTATTGCAATCACAGCCAACGCGATGCGCGGCGATCGCGAAGCTTGTTTGGCGGCGGGAATGAATGATTACATCAGCAAGCCCATACAAATGGCAGAGTTAGTCCAAGCCCTGAGTAAATGTCAGCCGAGCGCGTTGATCAAAGCACCAAAACAAATCCAAAATTTCAGCCCCCGCCAACCCAAAACACCAAATTTAGTAATATCTGCAATTGATCACAAAGTTTTACAGTCTTTGCGTCAGATGTTAGCAGGAGATCAGGCGGCATTACAGGAACTTCTGCACTGTTATTTTTCCGAAGCCCCCAAACTCATCCAAGAAATTCAAGCATCTGTAGTAGCTGAAGATGCCGAAACTTTGTGGAAAACTGCTCACAAACTCAAGTCTAGTAGTGCTTCTGTGGGCGCAACCAATCTTAGCCGACTGTGTAAGCAGTTAGAAGCTAAAGGCAGAAGTCATGATTTTTCAGGATGTGCAGACATCTTGTCACAACTTCAGCAAGAGTATGAGCAAGTCAAAACAGAATTGCAATTAGAACTGGAGGCGGGATCGTGACAACCATCTTTCAAAAAAACCAATCTCTAGTTTTGATTGTTGACGATGAACCGTTTATCCGTACCCAACTACGACTAGCTTTAGAGCGAGAAGGCTATCAAATTGCCGAAGCCCGTGATGGTGTGGAAGCATTAATCTTGTTTGAGCAACTGCAACCCCAGATAGTATTACTAGATGCCATTATGCCCGGTATGGACGGATTTGAGTGTTGTCTGCGGTTGCAATCTTTCGAGCCAGGCAAGCATACACCAGTATTAATGATTACGGGGTTGGAAGATCAAGAATCAGTTGATCATGCCTTTGATGCAGGTGCTATTGATTATGTGACTAAACCAATTCACTGGCCTGTGTTGCGCCAACGAGTCAAACGCTTGATTAAACAATCTCAGCTACAACAACAACTCGAAGCCGCTAACCAAGAATTACAAAGACTAGTCACCATTGACGGTTTAACTCAAGTTGCCAGTCGGAGAAAGTTTGAAGAATATTTTTCCCAAGAGTGGCAGCGAATGGCGCGGGAGCAATTACCGTTATCTTTGATTTTATGTGATGTGGATTACTTTAAATCTTACAACGATACCTATGGACATCGGGCAGGCGATCGCTGTCTGCAAAAAGTAGCACAAGCTATCAAAGACAGTGTGAAACGCCCCGCCGATTTAGTCGCTCGTTATGGTGGGGAAGAATTTGCTGTGATTCTACCCAAAACCGAGATGCAGGGAGCCGCAATTTTGGCAGACAAAATTTGCTCCGTGGTGCGACAGTTGGCAATTCCCCATTGCAATTCCCAAGTTAGTAGTTATGTAACCATTAGTGCTGGTGTCGCTGAGGATATCCCTCAACCGGGTTCTGACTTTCAAGAGATAATTTCTGCCGCCGATCGCGCTTTATATCAAGCCAAAATTGAAGGACGCGATCGCTTTCGCCAGTCTACCAAGCAAGTATCTGCTAATTTTTCGCTGCCTCGTTGGGGTGCATGATATTTGTGGGAAGGCAGGAGGTGTGGGGAGTGTGGGAAGTGTGGGGAGTGTGGGAAGTGTGGGAAGTGTGGGAAGTGTGGGGGGAAAGATTTCTTCACCATCCTTACAAGGCAGAAGGTAGAAGTAAATAGTTTATTACTCAGCACTCAGCACTCAGCACTCACAACTCAGCATTCAGTTTGGTAAACTGCACCAAAAGTCCGATCTGGACAAATTTCAATTACCACATCAGCAACTGAAGGCGATCGCAGCATCGGTTTGAGGAATAATTCTGGATGGAGCGATCGCCAAAAATAGTTGACAAATTTTTCAATTTGTGAGTCACTCATTCCCGATTTACCAGCCGCTACCATCTGTTGTTCTGCTTGTTTACGCCATTCTAAGGAACTGCGATAATCGGTAGGATACAACAAAATCAAGCTATCTAAGCAATCCCACAATGGCAGATAATTGCTCAGTTGCTGATTCATATCACGAGCAAATGCTTTGTCTGCATCGCTAATTATTGGTGGTGGTGCGTTCTCAAAGGCTTTGGGATCGATGGATCGGACACCAACAAACCAACCTTCAAATAATACGATATCTATATTGGTAACAATTTCGGCAGTGGTGCGATCGCCTGCGCCTGCATAAAGGGATTTATCAAACCGAGGAACCGTAACCGAAGTTTTGCCTTGACGAATTTGTTCTAAAACATTTAACCCCAAATCTACATCATGGGTTCCTGGAGGCCCCCGCCAAATCAAGCGGGGGTCTTGCTGTAATAAAATTAGGCGATCGCTATAAGTTTTATATAAGTCATCTAACGACCAACTTAAACTGCGGTATCCCAAATGCTGGAGAATCAAGGATAAAACTTGGCACATAGTAGTTTTGCCTGTACCTTGGACTCCTAAAATTCCTTGAATCAAAGGACGGTTGAGGCTTTGACGGTGTGCGGCTAATTTCATTCCCAGAGGTAGCCATAAATCCCACAACACCGCTAACATGGCTTCATAGTCGGCACGCAAGTTAGTTTGGTAAAATTGCCGAAAATCTGGCAGTACAGATTTGAGTAACTGCGATCGGGCTTGGATCATCACATCCACATTTGCTGATGTGATCCCAAATGCTTTCGCCCTTGAAATATCAGCTAGTGCTGCGGCTTTTGCTTGCTGCCAAGTTGATTCTGAGACCTCCTCTGCTATAATCTCCCCCAACCAAGAATACATCGATAATTTTCCTCAAAAGCAGCAATGACCAATTTTTCTATGAGCCTAACTTGAAGGCTTCGACAAACAAACTGTAGGTAAAACCCACCTTGAGAGTATTTAGAGAATCTACCCAAAGCGCCCTTCTGCTAAACAAGCCCCGACTGTAAAATATTCTGCTAGTAACCTCGGTTAACATCACTAGAAACGCTGCAACAAAAATATCTAATTCTGCTTTTTGTCCTGCTATTGTCGAAATAGCTGTTCCTAGAAAAAAGCCAAACAAAAAACTAATAATTAGTAGCGACAATCTACGCCAAGGATTCCGAAATATTTGGCTGAGACTACTAGCAATAGCATCTAGTAAATTATTAATTCGTGTATTTTGCATTCATCAAATATTCTCAATTATTCAGATTAATTGAATATTATCTGAATCCGGTTTGATTTCCTAATATAGCAGTCCTAAATCATTACTGAACCAAAAGATCCCCGACTTCTTGAAGAAGTCGGGGATCTGAGCCTCTCGATTTTCACCAATCAAATACGATTAATATAGTCGGGGAGTGGGAAGAAAGGCTGAACAGAAAGACTCTGCCATCCTGAATCAAGAATTGTTAAAAAATGTAAATATTTTTCCTCCCAAATTTCTCAGGGTTTGACAACAGATATCTTGTTGTTCAGACTACGCCCTAGCAAAAAACTTTTATCTGTAATTATACTGTTTCATATTTAGATTTATGTAATATCATTTGCTTAAAATTGAGAACCCACGGGAAAAGCTCACGGAACAATCACATATAGCCAGCGTCTTTCAGTAAAATTAAAGTAATCATTCATGCCAATGGTGATTTCAGAGAAATGATAAGTAGGATACATTGCATCACGTCATTTCACGAGAATCTATTGTAGACAAGTCAGCAAATTTCTTTCTTCCTCAAGGTAGAGAATAGGCTAAGATTTGGCCAAGACTAAACAAATAATTATTTCTAACCAATATCAAAATGAAATCTCAGGTGTATCGTAAGGCTGCTGTTACGGCTTGTTGCTTGGGGCTGCTTGGATTGCTGATGGGATGTTTAGATTTAAGTGTGTCATTTGAGACTACAAATCCTGATACATCTGATACAGCATCTACTAATACTCCGCAGTCAAACAAAGATGCAGAATTGCCGATTTTAGATGCTACAACTACTTCGACAAATGTTTCTAATAATACAACGATTCCCATTAACCAAGTAGAACCAAGTACTAGTCAAGTCCAGGCTATTTTGGTCAATCGCCCGAATGGGGCTGGTAATACCAAAAACCAAGGTACTTTGCGGATGAGTAATCAAACTGATCAGCCTGTGCGTCTAGCTTTGTTGGCAAGGCAATTAAAAGGTAAAAGTCCAACTACTAGTAAGACCGATATTCCTGCCCATTGGGATTTTGCACCACAAGAAGGCAGTAGTAAAGGTTTGCTGCTTTCTTTACCCAATGGCAACCTGAAGCTAGAAAAAGGCGATATTTTAGTTGCGTTTGCTCAAGATGGTTCTCGGCGCTACTGGGGGCCTTATGTTGTGGGGGAAAGTTCCTTACCAACTTGGAATGCTGAAACGAAAGAATGGCTGTTGGTACTCAGTCCATAGTCAAAAGCCGATAGTCTATAGATGATAGTGTTTAGTTGATGACTGTTTGATGTTGCTAGAACCCCGACTTCTTGAAAAAGTTGGGGTTCTGACTACACTTACTGCTCTCTGTTAAGAACAAAATCCCTCTTTTTAACGACTAATAACTATTGACTGTTGACTAATAACCAAATGAGGATGAAATTGAGTAATTTCCACATTGTTGACCAATGGTTCAACAAGGTAGCACAGCGTCCATCTCTAGTAGTGACTTTATCGGTTTTGTGGTTGATGCTGATTGGTTGGATCGGCTATGGGTGGAATTTAGGCAATGTGGGCTTAGTGGATGAAACAGAACCACTGTTTGCGGAAGCATCCCGACAAATGTTTGTCACTGGTGATTGGATTACACCTTTTTTTAATGGTGTGACTCGGTTTGATAAACCTGCTTTAATTTACTGGTGTCAGGCACTTGCCTACTCAATCATAGGTGTCAATGAATGGGCGGTGCGCCTCCCCTCGGCGATCGCCGCAATTGCGGTTATTAGTTTGGCTTTTTATACTGTACAGTGGCATCTGGCAAAGCAAGATGCAGCCGAACAGATTCAGCGTCCTACCCGTCGTTACCTCACAGCCGCGATCGCAGCAGCTGTCATGGCACTCAATCCTGAGATGATTGTCTGGGGTAGAACAGGTGTCTCAGATATGTTACTAACTGGCTGCATAGCTTCCGCTTTGTTATGTTTCTTTCTGGGCTATGCAAGTAAAACTGGGAGTCGGGAATCGGGAGTCGGGAGTGGAGGAGAAGTTACACCACTATCTACTTCCCACTCCCTACTCCCTAATAAATGGTATTTAGCTTGTTATGTTCTCATTGCTGGGGCCATCTTAACTAAAGGCCCGGTGGGTATTGTCTTACCGGGGATCGTAATTGTGGCTTTTTTGCTGTACTTGGGCAAGTTCCGCGAAGTTATGCGCGAAATGCGGGCGTTTGTGGGGGTGTTAATAATCTTTGCTTTAGCAGTTCCTTGGTATGCCTTGGTAATTTGGCGCAATGGCTGGAATTATATTAATTCGTTTTTTGGCTACCACAACATCGACCGTTTTACAGAAGTAGTTAATGGTCATTCAGCCCCTTGGTATTTTTATTTTTTGGTAGTGTTGTTAGGTTTTGCACCATATTCTGTGTATTTACCCGCAGCCTTTGTCCGACTCAAATTTTGGCAGCGATCGCAATGGCAAAGCCAAGAACGCTCTCAACAATTAGGTTTATTTGCTGTGGTTTGGTTTTTGGGCGTGTTTGGTTTTTTCACAATTGCTGTTACCAAACTACCTAGTTATGTTTTACCCCTGATGCCAGCAGCAGCGATTTTAATCGCTTTATTATGGAGTGATTGCTTCCCCACAACATCTGCTTCTAGTTCTCGCACTCCGCAGAAATTATTCTGGTTCAGTGGCTGGGCAAATGTTGTGTTGTTTTCAGCCTTATCTGTGGCGATGTTTCAAATCACCCAGTTACTAGGTACTGATCAAGCCGCGCCTAACTTTCGTCAGACCTTGGAAAATTCTGGGGTTACAGAACTAGGGGGTTATATTTGGTTATTAACTGCCATCAGTGTGGCATTTTTAATAATTACTCGACGTTGGCAAGGAATTATTGGTGTAAATTTGTTGGGGTTTGTGGCATTTTTGATTGTGGTTTTGATGCCTGCAATGTTTTTGATGGATCAAGAACGACAAATGCCTTTAAGAGAAATTTCTGCTGTTTTGTCTCAGGTAAAACAACCAAACGAAGAAATCGTCATGATTGGCTTTAAAAAACCCAGTGTTGTTTTCTACAGTCATCAACAAGTTAACTTTATCAAATTGACTAGCGAGGCTGTGGTTTATATTAAAAATCAAATTAATACGCCTCCTAAATCACATTCATTATTGGTTTTAGCAGAACACAGAAACCTTGTCAGAATTGATTTACAGCCTGATGATTATGAAAATTTGGCTTCTAAAGGTGCTTATCAACTGATTAGAATTTCTTTCAAAAAAATGCAGCCACAAAAGCAAGATATTTCCATAGTACCTGAACAAAAATCTCACCGAATTATTCAAGAAACGTGAATTCGACGAGTGCTTTTGACCTCACCATCAGCCCTTTTCCTCGTAGGAAAAGGGTGTAATATCGGATGTATTACGCTGTTGCTGATATAGGATTCATATTTGATTTGGGAAAAAAATCAGTACATTCAGATCAGGCTTCTTTCCTACTCCCGACTCCCCATTCCCTATTCCCTACCTACACAAATAAATTCAGAAATCAAACCGGATTCCTATATCTCCTACGTATTTAAATTTTCCTAATATTTTGGATTTATATATTCTGTATATATCTATATAGGCAAATATTTATAGTAATAATTACAAAATTTCAGTATTCAGAATCTAGATAGAAATTTTCATATAGCAGTCCTAAATGAATGATCAACTTGTATACCTTGTCTCTTGTATTCACACATCAAATAGGATTGCTACAGTCTAATAGTGCTGGTTATTAATAATCTCTCGCCTTTTTGACTTCTGGATTCTGAATAGTTACCAAGAATGGCAATCATCCTAATTCCTCACATCCAGCAAAACTTTGCTTAGGGTAAAGAATTGATGACATCGATTTCTTTGCCGTCTTGATTTACCAATACAATTGGGCGCTGATTAGGTGCAAATCTATATCCTTGCTGTTCAGCGATCGCTTTAGTTTGGCGGGGATCAAAGTTGCGAACAAATTCTGCCTGTAAAGTACTCACACGTCCTTCCATGATTTTGACTTCCGTGCGAACTTCACGCAACCTTTCTTGCTGTGACCAATGATAAGGCAGAAGTTGTGTGAGGGCGGATGCAGTTGCTCCCAAAATTGCCAAATTCACTCCTACCTTGAATGTGGTTTCAATCGCCATTATTTGATGAGAACGTTGACGAAGATGCCGTTTTGGTCGAGGAATAGTTCGAGGCTGCTGTATAGGTTGTAACGGCTGTCTTGATGGTTGGAAGGCGTTCATAATACTAAAAATAACTTTACTTGGAACAAGTTAATCAACAGTCTACTGCGGCTAGTTACAGCATAAGTTAGCTGTCATATTACTTCATTTTTCTGAGATTGCTACACGTATGTTTTTGTTAAAAAACAATCTAGCATACGTAAGTAATTGATGGTAAACAGTTTGCTGTACTCAGCTATCACTCTGAAAAACTGCACCTTGTATCCCAGGATTATTCATTGTTTGTGATTTTATGTCAATTCCCAGGCAAGATGTTAATGGTTATTACCCCATACAGCTAATCCAGCAGAATTCAGGAGACAGAATTCAAAATAACAGTTTACTTCACACTGTCGGGAATTGGTTGCGATTGTGAGGACTTCTAAAAATTAAATTATTCAAGAATGGAAAATTTTTTCACTGGCGAACCTTTAACGCAGGAGGTATGAATCAACGCTTGTTGAAAATCAAGGTTAATTCCAGCCTAAAATATTAGACTAATCAAAATTTTCTGGACTTGACTTTTGCAAATGGCGTTGCATAAAACATTACTTTACTGCTGTACTGATAATCTCAAGCCGATCGCCTCTATCCCATCCCACCCCAGCAAGTGCATCATCTGATATTGGCTGTAAAGGCGACTCTGTTGTTACGATAATTTTATATAAGATTTTTTTAGATGTTGCAGCCTTGATCCAAGCGGAAACTTTAGAACTACTAGAATGGCATCGCCTCTGCCAGCATTTGGCGACATTTGCGGCTACTAAGCTAGGGGCGATCGCATCCACTAATTTACCAATTCCGACATCACAGTCAGTCAGTGAGCAGTTATTAGCACAAACTAAAGAAGTTTACCAACTGGAAAGTCGGCTGACTACAAGTTTATCTTTTGATGGTATTCAAGATATTGGCGATTCTATCGAACGCGCCGAACTCCGAGGGATTTTGGCTGGCGATGAATTACTGGCGATCGCAACTACCCTGGCTGGTGCGAGAAATTTACGGCGTGTAATTGATAACCAAGAAGATATACCAGTATTAACTGAGTTAGTTGCCGATTTACGCACTTACCCAGAATTAGAACAGGAAATCCATCGTTGTATTGATGAACGGGGGACTGTAGCTGATCGTGCTAGTCAAAAGCTGAGTGAAATCCGCGAAGATTTGCGGCGATTACGCAGTCAAATTAACCAAAAACTGCATAATATTTTACAAGCAAAATCCAACGCTGTTCAAGAGCAATTAATTACGCAACGGGGCGATCGCTTTGTGATCCCAGTCAAAGCCAGTCACAAAGATGTAATTCCCGGTATTGTTCACGATACTTCTACCAGTGGCGTGACTTTGTACGTGGAACCTAATTCTATCGTGCCGATGGGTAATCAGTTGCGACAAACGTTGAAGCGAGAGCAAGCAGAAGAAGAAGCGATACGTCGTGTTTTGACTGAGCAAGTCGCAGCCGTCACCCCAGATTTAGAAAGGCTACTAGCAATTGTGACTACCTTAGATTTAGCGGCGGCGCGATCGCGTTATAGTTACTGGCTAAAAGCAAATCCCCCCAGATTTATTAACCGTGACGAAAAAGAAATCATCACCTTACGCCAGTTGCGTCACCCTTTGTTAGTTTGGCAACAACAGCACGAACAAGGACACGGCGTAATTCCTGTAGATTTACTGGTTAGTCCCCATATTAAGGTAGTGACTATTACGGGGCCGAATACTGGCGGTAAAACTGTCACCTTAAAAACCCTCGGTTTAGCAGCCTTAATGGCAAAGGTGGGTTTATTCATCCCCGCCCGCGAACCTGTGGAAATGCCTTGGTTTGACCAGATATTAGCAGATATCGGTGATGAACAATCTCTCCAGCAAAGTTTATCAACATTTTCCGGGCATATCCGCCGCATTAGCCGGATTTTAAATGCTTTAGAAAACGACTCCCAACTCCCAACTCCCCACTCCCTCGTATTACTCGACGAAGTAGGCGCAGGGACAGATCCAGCCGAGGGTAGCGCCTTAGCGATCGCACTTCTGCAATATCTCGCGGAACACGCCCAGTTAACTATAGCCACAACTCACTTCGGGGAACTCAAAGCCCTGAAGTACGAAGATGCGCGGTTTGAAAATGCCTCGGTAGAATTTGATGAAGCGACTTTATCACCAACCTATCGTTTATTGTGGGGGATTCCGGGACGTTCTAATGCTTTAGCGATCGCTCTGCGTTTAGGCTTAAAACCAGAAGTAGTAGAAAATGCCAAAACCCAAGTCGGTGAAGCCTCGGACGAAGTTAACCAAGTAATTGCAGGGTTAGAAGCCCAACGCCGCCGCCAAGAAACCAAAGCCGCCGAAGCCCAAAAATTATTACAACAAGCGGAACGGTTATATAAAGAAGTTTCCGACAAAGCCGCATCCTTAGAAGAACGGGAAAAATCATTGCGGGTTTCTCAGGAAGTGGCAGTTCAACAGGCGATCGCCCAAGCCAAAGGTGAAATAGCCCAAGTCATTCGCCGCTTGCAACAAGGTACACCCACCGCCCAAGATGCCCAACAAGCCACCAATGCGTTAAATCAAATTACTCAGAAATACCAGCCAGCACCAGCACCTAAGCCGAAAATTGGGTTTATGCCCAAGGTGGGCGATCGCATCCGTATTTCCCAATTTGGACAAACTGCGGAGGTTTTAACCGCCCCCGATGAAGATGGCGAGTTAAACGTCCGCTTCGGCATTATGAAAATGACAGTCAAATTGCAAGACATCGAATCTCTCGATGGACAAAAAGCCGAACCGATTGTCAAACCCAAACCAACACCAGCACCAACCACTCCGCCTCCCCAAGCCGCACCAGCCATTCGTACCTCGAAAAATACAGTAGATTTGCGGGGTAAGCGAGTAGCCGATGCCGAAATTGAATTAGACAAAGCCATTTCCGAAGCGAATGGCCCCATCTGGATTATTCACGGACATGGCACAGGGAAATTGCGTCAAGGTGTTCACGCCTTTTTGCAACAACATCCGCGAGTCAGCAGTTACGAACCAGCAGAACAAGCTGATGGTGGTAGTGGTGTTACTATTGCTCACGTTTCTTAAGCTTGATCAATATAGGACTCATATTTGATTTGGGAAAAAAATCAGTACATTCAGATCAGGCTTCTTTCCTAATCCCGACTCCCCATTCCCTATTCCCTACCTACACAAATAAATTCAGAAATCAAACCGGATTCCTATATTAGCCCAGGACTGATGCACAAAGTTTATCTGTGGAGGCTGGGATAGGGGTGTAAGGGTTTTGCATACATTACCCCTACATCCTTACCCAAACCCTTAATTTTGCCTGTAAGTCCTATAAAAAACAATTGAGCGATCGCTAAGTTTTCCCAACATCAAATTACATTTTCTGGCAGATATTTTTTTCGTTATTCAGATTTTATTATCTATGTAGTATGCTACATTTCATCCAACTACTAGAGTAAATCTGATGGTTCTGACACAAGAGCAATTTGATAACTTAGTACAAAAATTAGAGAGTAATGCCTATCAAAAACCAAAACACTTCAAACAGCGTGTTGTTTTTTTAGTATTTATAGGTTATGGATACATTCTGATAATTTTGTCTTTTCTGTTATGGATCATAGTCACTGTTGGTTTAATCAAGCCAACTTCTCAAGAGTATGGTTCTCTATTTTTAGGATGTACTTTCATCATAGCTATTGTACTATCAGTAAATATTTTGCGCTCACTTTGGGTCAGAATTCCTAAACCTAAAGGAAAAAAGTTACGGCGTAGTGATGTACCACAACTATTTAAATTAGTAGATGAACTCTCTGATACTTTAGAAACTCCAAAATTCCACAATATTTTGTTAGTCAATGAGTTCAATGCTGCCGTTATGCAAAGACCGCGTTTAGGTATTTTTGGCTGGTTTGAGAATTATCTAATTCTCGGTTTGCCCTTGATGCAAGCATTAACGTTAGAGGAATTGCGTGCAGTTATCGCTCATGAATTTGGACATTTATCTGGCAAACATAGTCGTTTTGCTGGTTGGATTTATCGAATTCGTTATATCTGGCTTCAATTATTACAACAATTGTATAAGCAACAACAACAGCCCCAGTCTGGAGTGGCGATTATTGATTTTTTAATACTTATAGCGAATGGGTTAGGATTTATTGTCTTTGGGTACTTTTTTGATTGGTTTGTCTCTATATTTACTGCTTACTCATTTGTCCTTTCACGGATGAATGAATATGCAGCAGATAGCTATGCAGCAGATTTAGTAGGTGAACAATATCTTGCTCAGGCACTAATTAACATGGCTGTCAAAAACAGATATATCAATAGGTCTTTTTGGCAGGAAATATATCAACAGGCAGATTGGACTCCACAACCCCCTGATGCTATATACTTGTTATCCCAAGCTTTGCATCACAAAATTCCTGCTGATAGCCAACAAAGATGGTTAAAAGCCGCTTTAGCCGAGAAGACTGATACCAGTGACACTCATCCTTGCTTATCTGAAAGACTAAATGCTTTAGGATATCATGTACAGTCTTATGAAAACATAGCAATTACAACTTCTGCTGCTGAGGAACTATTTGGCAAAGATTTTTTAGAAAACCTTTTAACACAAAAAAATCAAGAGTGGCAAAAAGCTAATATTATCTTCTGGGAAAATCGTCATACTTTCCTCCAAGATATTCAACCTAAATTATGGGAATTAGAGCAAAAAGCGGAAGTTCATAAATTAACTTTTGAGGAAAAATGGAACCTCTGTAACTGGACAGCAGAAATCAGAGGAGGCGATGCGGCTATTCCTTTACTGCAAAATCTCTTAAATGAACAGTCTTATCATGCACCAGCTAATTTTTTATTAGGAAAAATTTTATTGTCAAAACAGGATAGTCAGGGAATTACTTATATCGAAAATGCTGTGAGTTGTGATATGGAAATGACAATTTCAGGTTATATACTAATTTCTGATTTCTTAGATTATGAGCAGGGCGATACAGACAGAGTTAAGCATTATCGAAATCAGATTGAGCAATTTTATTATAGAAAATTATTTTCTCATACTGGATTATATCGTTAGTTGAAACATTAACAGTAAGAATGAGGTTCTGGACAATAGACAGATCAAACGCAGATAAATTGGGGTAAATTTCCATTACCAGGGATTGTGAAAGCAAAAATAGCGATCGCTTACTGAATATCACCTCAAAATTATCTTGCTGCTGGATTATCTCAGGCTCATCTAGTCAGTTATTCACAAGAAAATCTTTCTTCCCCTGTTCGCGCTTTTCCATATCGTGTTTTGCTCTAACGATAACCTGAAACATCTTTGTAGTTACTTGCCAAAAAATCGCTGCAAATCACCTCATAATTTGATACCCTAGCTAGAACAGTTTTGATAAAAGTTAACAGCGTGGACATTCAACTTGGGCGGGGAAAAACAGCTCGCAGGGCTTACGGAATTGATGAAATTGCACTAGTCCCCGGTAAAAGAACATTAGATCCTAGTTTGGCAGATACTAGCTGGCGGATTGGCAATATCGAGCGAAATATACCAATTATTGCTAGTGCAATGGATGGTGTAGTTGATGTAGGTATGGCTGTGCGTTTGTCACAGTTAGGTGCATTAGGTGTGCTTAACTTAGAGGGTATCCAAACTCGTTATGTTGATCCAAATCCCATCCTTGATCGGATTGCTTCTGTAGGCAAGGATGAATTTGTCTCCTTAATGCAAGAACTTTATGCCGAACCTATCAAGCCCGAATTAATTGAAAAGCGCATTCACGAAATTAAAGAACAAGGCGGTATTGCGGCTGTAAGTGCGACACCAGCAGGGGCGAGTAAATTTGGTGAAGTTGTTGCTAAGGCTGGGGCAGATTTATTCTTCATTCAAGCTACAGTCGTCTCTACAGCACATTTATCACCAGCGTCGATAGTTACCCTCGATTTGGCAGAATTTTGCCGTTCTATGCCCATCCCAGTGGTGTTGGGTAACTGTGTTACCTACGATGTCACCTTGGACTTAATCAAGGCTGGTGCGGCGGCTGTATTAGTGGGTATTGGCCCTGGGGCTGCTTGTACCTCTCGTGGTGTGTTGGGTGTGGGTGTACCCCAAGCAACAGCGATCGCCGATTGTGCCGCCGCCCGCGATGATTATTATCAGCAAACTGGTAAATATGTGCCTGTAATCGCTGATGGTGGTCTAATTACTGGTGGAGATATTTGTAAATGTATTGCTTGTGGTGCTGACGGCGTGATGATTGGTTCACCCTTTGCTAGAGCTGCTGAAGCACCAGGACGCGGTTTTCATTGGGGAATGGCAACACCCAGCCCAGTTTTACCACGCGGAACTCGAATTAAAGTCGGAACAACCGGCACTCTAGAACAAATTCTCACTGGCCCAGCAGGCTTAGATGATGGTACTCACAACTTGTTAGGAGCTTTAAAAACAAGTATGGGTACATTGGGAGCCAAAGATATCAAAGAAATGCAGCAAGTTGAAGTTGTAATTGCTCCTTCCTTGTTAACGGAAGGTAAAGTTTATCAAAAAGCTCAACAATTAGGTATGGGCAAATAAAGAAAGTATAAAGGTTGAAAGACTGGAGGATGAAATTTTAGACTTCTAACTTCAGTTGAAATTCTTTAGGAAATTTTTCCAGACTCCCAAACATTCAACTGGAAAAATCTCTTCTGTCGCCTACAATAGAGAAAGCGGAGACGCATGTTTCCGTTCACTCCTCACACCACACTCCGCCCGGACTACTGTTCGGGCGGTTCCTTATGTTTATGGATATATGAATAAATTCCAGGGCTTCTTTGCAAATGTACATCCTTACTCTTCAAAGCAGATGTTTTTGCTATGGTAGAATTTTCACGAAACTCAGAAATTGAATTGGCAAAGGTTTTTAGGCATGTCAGCAGCCGCAGAAGTTACAGATTCTACTTTTAAGCAAGAAGTACTCGACAGCTCAGTACCTGTTTTGGTTGATTTTTGGGCTCCCTGGTGTGGCCCTTGCCGGATGGTAGCTCCTGTTGTCGAAGAAATTGCAGCTCAGTACGTTGGTCAAATCAAGGTTGTGAAAGTTAATACTGATGAGAATCCTCAAGTTGCCAGTCAGTATGGCATTCGCAGCATTCCCACATTAATGATTTTTAAAGAAGGAGCAAAAGTTGATATGGTCGTTGGTGCTGTACCTAAAAGTACATTAGCAACTACTTTGGAAAAGTATCTTTAGTCAACTCAATCGGTCATACAATCCTTTTGAGACGCTCTTTTGCTTAAGTTTTAGGTAAATATTTGTCAATAAGTTTATGAGGCGCGAAACCCCGCGTCTCAGTTAAACTTTCTCAAACAGTCTTAAATTTGCATATAAATATCTGAGAAACTTAAATTTTGCTTCTCAAATATTTAATAGCCAACATAGACTTAACTTATATTTCCTCAGACTACTAGTTTGAGGAAAATTTGTTTTGTTGAAAAAATATTTATTTTCCATCAGACGACAGCATTATTTGTAGATACACATACTCTAATTTGGTATTGCAAAATTCTGCTGTAACTGTTGAATTACTCCAACAATTACAAATAAGCGATCGCATTATGATTGAATCTGATTTAGAAGCTGAAAGTGCTGTGGAAAATTACGCTGCCAAACTCACAGTACTTGAATTAGCTGCAACTACACATCCATCCAAACAACAAATTCTAGATTTGTTGAAAGCTCGTGATCAAGTTTATCAAGTATTGACTAATAAAAAAACGCAAATTAGTCAAAAAATTTTAATAGAAATTGTTGACCTGGATGAACGCTTAAAAAAACAAGCTGGCTTGATTACACAGATAGTTCAATTATCAGACTGGCGTGCCAGTTTGCATTGTCAATCAGAAGCTTGGTGGTGGTTTCTTGAGCCTCCTACTAATCAATGGGACAAATATGACTGGCTGTGGAATGCCTTGAGTATTACAGCCATCACTGCAAGCATTAGTTTAGTAGTAGATATTTCTTCCCGTCTTTTAATAGGTATACCAGATACATTTGGGGCTTTTACAATTACAACTCAGAGCGTATTAACTTTATTGGCGGCTGGAGGAGCATTAACCAAAGCTGGACAAGAAGCTATTGAGAAAATTCTAATAAGCTTAAAGATTCCTAACCATTTTCAGAACGAAGTTAAATGCAGTTTCGCCTTGATGCTATTGCTATGTTTAACAGGCTTTCGTTTTTTATTACCGCAGATTGCTGTGTATTACAAACAAGAAGGACATAAAGAACATGATGCTGGCAGATTAGCAAATGCCCAATTAAACTACATTAAAGCCATCAAATTAAACCCAGATGATTGGGAAGTTCACTACAACTTAGGACAAGTTTACCAACAACTACAAGATTTAGACCGCGCTCGTGCTGAATACCAAATAGCACTACAGGGAGATTTTGAAAGAGCATACAACAATTTAGCTCGTCTTTATATTTTAGATAAAAAATATGCCGCAGCTGTTGAATTGCTTCAGCAGGCACAAATACGGGCCGAAAGCAACAAAAATAAAGACAAGTATTTGCAGTATTTCTTACTCAAGAATTTGAGTTGGGCAAGACTAGAACAAAAGCGTTATGAAGAAGCTCGCGTATACTTGGAAGAAGCTATTGATTTAATGAATGATAACGCTGCTGCTTATTGTTTGATGGCTCAGGTACTAGAGCGCCAAAATAATAAAAAAGCTGCAATTATAGAATGGGAAAAATGCCTTGCATACGCTACTAGCCAAAATCCAGATGAAGACGTATGGATTGGTTTAGCGAATCAGTGTTTAAAAGAAAAACAATGCTTGACAAGTAAAGGAGAAAACTAATGTTTCGCAAATCTTTTAGTATAGTACTATTAATTTCTATATTGGTAGTTTTAGATTGGGAAATTACTGGTAATTTTCCTTTGAATGGGATGAAGGCAGTTGCTTCTTCCTGCAAAAAATTAGGGGAAATTATTAAGATTCAGGACGGTTCTGTTTATATAAAGCAAACTGGAGGACGGTGGCAAAAAGTACGTTCTAGTACAAATTTATGTCAAGGAGATATATTAAAAACTACATCTAATCCAGGCAAAAAAGCTACTGTCAAAGTTAAATGTAATGCACATAGTAAGCGTGAAAGAAGACTATCTGCTGACGAAGTAACTGGCGTTACAAATTTTTGTTCACCTTTATTACCTGGCAGTAGAGTATTGGGAGGTAGTAGAAGAGTATTGATTGGGAGGTAGTAGATAGAAGTATTGGTAGGGTGCGTCAGCAGAAATAATTTCTCAGTATGTTCAGGGTTTCTATTACTGATACACCCTACATATTAAATATTTTTTTATTTGTAAGCAAAGTAACTGATTATATTGTGTTGTGTTTTATTCTTGAATATAAAAACTAAAAAAGACAGGTGTATCACCTGTCTTTTTTAAAAAAGGATTTATCAGAGAATCTTAGAAATTCATTTCAGCAGCTTGAACTTTTTCAACCTGTTTCTTCTTGAGAACTAGCATTACTTGAGCTAACATTACCAGACTGATAAAGGCAATTAGCCAACCAACTCTGCTAGAGTCTTGTAACACAATTTCTGTATCTTTTTGACCGAAACCACCAACGTTGGGGTTATTAGTCAAAGCGTCACCAGATTTTACTGTTTGTCCTTCAGAAACAATCAGTTCTGGGCCGAGAGGAATTGTATCAGTGACCACATCACCAGCTTCGGTTGTGATGTTCACCAAATATTTCACGTTACCTTCACCATCGTCTTCTTTGGAAATTTTGCTGATGGTGCCAGTAGCGGAAGCATTGTAAACAGTGTTGTTGCTCTTTTCACCAGTAGGATAAACTTGTCCGCGTCCTCTGTTACCACCTACGTGAACTGAGTATTTACCAAAGTGGATGTTTTTGTCAGTTCCAGGGTTAGGAGATAGAACAGGGAAGACAATTTCCTGATATTGTTCGCCGGGTAAGGGGCCAACAATCACAACATTGTCGGAACCTTCTTTGTAGGTTTGGAAGTAGGTATCACCAACTTCTTCTTTCAGTTCTTCAGGAATGCGGTCTTCAGGAGCAAGTTTGAAGCCTTCGGGGAGCATCAAAACTGCACCAACGTTTAAGCCAACTTTGGAACCATCTGCACCAACTTGCTGCACGCTGGTATCGTAGGGAATTTTCACCACAGCTTTAAATACTGTGTCGGGTAGTACAGATTGAGGTACTTCGACTTCTGTGGGCTTGGCTGCTAGGTGACAGTTAGCGCAAACGATTCTACCTGTCGGTTCGCGGGGAGTTTCAGGATAGGTTTGCTGCGCCCAGAAGGGATAAGCGGCAGCACTTTGAGGCAAAGCAATATCGCTAGTAAAGAAGAATGTTACTGTAGCGATCGCTATGAGCAATGTTTTGGTAATTGCTCTAGCACTGCGAGTCAAACTCGCTGTTGTAAAGGCATTTCTCATCTCTATAAGGACAACGATTCTTGGATGAAGTAGTCGGTTATTGGTCATTAGTCATTAGTCAATAGTCAATGGGTGAAACTATAGACTTTTGACTCAGCACGGGCTAAACGCCCCGCTACGCTAACAGCACTAAAACTAAGCCCACCAAGGTTCTTCGCCGGTGCGGAAGTCGGTTTCAGTCCAGGGTGTGAGAACAATCTTGTCGTTTTCGGCTTTGGCGTGGCTTAAAGCCAAAGAACGGGGTGCAGGGCCTCGAACTACTTTACCAGTTGCGTCGTATTGAGAACCGTGGCAAGGGCATTTAAATTTGTTTTCCGCAGCGTTCCAAGGAACAACACAACCCAAGTGGGTGCAAACAGCGTTAATACCGTAATCGGTGATTGCTTCTTTGCTTTCGACCACAATGTAGGTAGGGTCGCCCTTCAATCCTTGAACGAGGGTGCGATCGCCTACGTTATGGCTGTCTAGAAATTGACTAACGCTCACATCGTTGCCGAGGCTGTCTTTTGCTGTTGTTCCACCACCAGCACCACCAGCCGCCGGAGGAATAAAGTAGTTAACAACGGGATACAATGCACCCAGAGCTACTCCAGTGACAGTCCCAAAGGTGAGCAAATTCATGAATTGACGACGACCCATATCGGGAACGTCCATTGATTCCGAAAATTGAGCCATATCCTACGCGCTCGCTCTTTGTATATTTTGTTTAAGCATTTTGACAAGAGTACTAATACTTGAGCAGCTCCTGTCTGGGTCGAAATGCTAACTAACAATGCTAAACTTCTTTGTTGCAAGACACTTTTAGCATCTTTTCTGTTAGCATTACATTTCTTTATATCCTTATCATACTTGAGTTACGGAACTTAACATCATAACTAAATGTAAAATCTAATTGAGAGAAGCTATGACAGGAAAGGAATTACACCAACTGTTGCTGGATAAATGGGGATATTCTTACGATGTCCAGTTCCGCCGTACCCAAGGCAAGATATTCCTGCAAGTGATGTGGAAATATCTTGAGCAAGCTTCTTTCCCCTTAACAGAGGCAGAGTACCAAGAACATCTTGATACCATCGCTAATTATCTTAATGCTTTAGATGGTACAGCACAGGTAAAAAATTTTATCGCTCAAACACGCGATCGCCCCCGCCTTGGCAAAGCTGTCAGTATCCCCCTCGATTTAGGGGAACGCGCTTCTGAGTGGATAGTGTAACAGCTAAAATTCAACAATTAACACTAAATCTTTTGGTTGGTAAAGTTGAGTAATTTGGGCGCGAGCTTCTTTGATGCCTAAATTACCAAAGTTTACCCGCTTGGAGAAATGCTAAAACTTTGGTGATTTTTCATCCACAAATTTCTAATTTATCAGTTATTTTTATTACTTACCTGTGAGTTTCACTAAACCAATTCCCCCCATATAAAGCCCTAAAACTGCACCGGCTAATAAAGCTTGGGTTAAAGGGTCGGTAGAAGGTGTGAGGACAGCACCTAAAATTACGGCTGCCATAATGACATATCGCCAGCCAGCCAGCATTCGCTCAGAAGAAACAATACCTAAATTGCCTAGCAACAATTGAATAATTGGAATTTGAAATGCTAAACCAGTGCTAAATAACAACAGCAATACAAATTCAAAATACTTATCAATTGACCAGAGTTGTTCTACTACATCCGCGCCGTAGCTAATAAAAAATCTTAATGCGGCGGGAATCAGCGCAAAATAGGCAAATACTAACCCACCAACAAATAACACGCTCGACCCCAAAACTATTGGCCCCACTAGGCGACGTTCGCGGCGGGTTAAGCCTGGTAAGACAAATTGGATAATTTGATAAAGAATAAACGGGCTAGAAAGAACTACGCCACTGTAGCCAGCAACTTTTAGAGAGACAAAGAAATATTCCCCTGGTGCAAGCTGGAGAAATTTCACGCCGGCGGCTGGTGCTTCTAGTAATTGCACAATTGGCTTGACAGCAACAAAACAGCCAATCACAAAAATGACTACAGCTATTAGCGCATAAAATATGCGCTGTCTTAACTCTTCTAGGTGGTCGAAAAGAGACATTTCGACTTCACCCGGCAACTCATCAAGAGGATTGGTCTCAGAGTTGCCTTGTCCTTCTAGGTCGATATCGGGATTGATAATGGTGTCAGCTTCAGATGAAGGAGTCATGAGTAGGCTATTAGGCAACATTTGTTAACTATTCTATTACTCATGGGTGTAAGGATGTAGGGGTGTAGGGGTAAAAGGGTATGGGGTGTAAGGGTTTTGGAGACATACACCTCAATGAAGAGGCAAAAGAGCAGGGAACGGGGAGCAACTCACAAGTGTAGGTTTTGAGTAGCGACTCTAAAAATCACGATTTAATCAAAGTTCTATCCCCCTCACACCCTTACATCCATACACCCTAAATCAATTGATAGATGCGCTCAACTTTTAATCCCTGAGAGATATTCCCTGGCGGCGCTGATTTCTGCACAATAAATCAGTAATCAAACTGGATTTTTCTAGTCGCCAGCATCATAATGCCATCCACAAATAAACGTTCTTTTCGTTGGTTGTTGCAGCAGTTTCAACTCAAGCCAGGTAAACCCGCGATTTTCTCCGGTGTTCGGAGTCTGTTGATTTTGGGTGTTCCCATTGGGTTAGGAATTATGACAGGGAATGCGGCTGCAAGTGCGGTTGCGACTATGGCGGCTTGGTTTGTGGGGATGGTAAATGTTGATGGTACTTACCGCCAGCAATTGAGGGCGATGATTGCTGCGACTTTTGCAGTGACGCTAGTATTTCTGATTGCTAGTCTGGTAAGCAGTCATCTCTGGTTAGCTATCCCGACGACGTTTGTTGTGATGTTTATCGCAGGTTTAGCGGGTTTATATGGCAATGTCGCTGCATCTGTTAGCTTGGTGACTTCCATCATGTTTGTGATTGCCTTGGCTAGATTTGCGACATTTACCAATTTTCCGACTCTGATTTTACACTGTCTGCTATGTCTCGCTGGGGGAACATGGACAATTTTACTGTCATTGGGCATTTGGGCGGTACAACCTCATGATCTTGTCAGGGAAGTTGTGGCTAATTGTTATCTCTCGTTGAGTCAATTTGTGGGCTTAGTGAAAGAGAGAGTCTTTGATTACCAAGATAGTCAGGCGTGGACAGAACAATTTTTGCCAGCGCAGGATGCTGTAATTCAAAATTTAACTGCGGCGCGGAGTTTGTGGACAGCGAAATGGACTGTGCAGAAAGGTGCTAATCAGCAGGGAAATAATTTATTGGTGTTGATTGAAGATGTCAATCAAATTCTCAATGGGATTGTGGCATTGAATGAACTGTTAGCGATCGCATCTGCACATCAATTATTTTCTCAGTTACAGACCGAGATTCAACAAGCGATCGCACAATTGGGAATTGCTCTAGAAATGTTAGCAAAAGCGATCGCTAAAGGCAAAAACTCAGTTCATTTAGGTGATTTACATCGTACTGTTGAAGCACTACAACACCAATGGCAAGTTCTCCGTTCCCAAATCCTCACCACAACTCACCCCCACACAGATGACTATGGCGATTTAGTTCATCTACGGCAAATTACCAGCAATTTGATCAATCTTGCCCAGCAAATACAAACTGATGCAGAAATTGTCTCAAATTTCAACCAAGGAAAACAGCATCTGATTCCGCAAGTCGATATTTCTGTCTTCCCTGAGTCAAACTCTGGTGTAATTATTGACACATTGCGAAATAACTTCACCTTTGATTCCGTCACCTTTCGCCATGCCTTACGTTTAGCACTAATTACCACATTTGCCGAACTTCTCGCCGCAATCTTGCAATTACCCAGAGGTTACTGGATTACTTTAACGGCTTTAGTGGCACTTAAACCCAACTTTGGCGGAACCTCAGAAACAACGGTGCAGAGAGTCATCGGTACAATTTTAGGCGGAATTATGGGGATTGGGCTGATTTTATTAGTGCAGAATCAAAATGCGATCGCAGTTTGTTTACTGCTGTTGGTATTTATGGCTATGTCGGTGCGACCTTTAAGCTACAGCCTATTTACCATCTTGCTAACTCCCGCCATTATCTTATTACTTAACTTAATTAGTGCTGGTGGCTGGCAAGTAGGAGTTTTGCGAATTATTGATAGTATATTTGGCGGTGTTTTAGCCTTAGTTGGTAGCTATTTACTATTTCCCAGTTGGGAAAGACAACAACTTCCCAGCCAATTAGAAAAAACTATTCGCGCTAATCTCGCCTACTTTCAGCAAGTGATTGCTAACTACCTGAATCCAGAGCAAAATGTATTTGCTGCTATCAATAACTTACGCCATCAAGCAGCACTAGAAAACGCCAACGCCACCGCCGCAGCCCAAAGATTATTTAGCGAACCTCGTCACGTCCAAGGTGAAATAGAACCTGTGATGACTTTGATTTTATACATTCGTGGCTTTTTTAGTTCAGTGACAACCTTAGCCGAACATCTGCGGGAATTTAGTGGACAGTATCAATTTATAGAACTACCGCAACTGACAGATATTATTGTGCAGATTTTAGAAAATCTAGCAGATAGTCTGCAACAAAAACAGCGACCCCAACCATTACTACCATTAGATAATTATCTCGAAGTTATTCACAATCAAATTGAACAGTTACACACTGCTCGGTTATCAGAAATTTCTCTACATTCTCACACTTTAACTCCTACATTAAAAGCAGTAAGAGAACAAACTACCTTATCTACAGAACTAGAACGCATTATTAATGAAATTAAAGTAATTCACTGTGTAATTTCTCGTTGGCAAAGTTGAATAGGACTAATAAGTAGAGCGACTTAAATATTTGTAGTTGGGAAAAGGCAGGAGGCAGAAGGCAGAAGGCAGGAGGAAAGAGGGTTTTAGTTTAATTCACTTTTCTTAATATAGTTATGTTTTTTCCCACCGACTTACTTAGACCTCTTGCATAAATCAGATTTTGTAGGGCGGGTATGATTATGCCCACCCTACAATCTTAATCAGGGCTTGCTGACTGAAATTACTGGGCATATCGACGTGGCGTATAAACTGAGACACTACCATCAGAACGTTGAATAGTCCTGGTTTGGCTTGAACCCACAATAATCACTGTTCGCATATCGGCGACATCTGGTGTTAATTGCTCAAGCGAAATTACCTTAATTGTTTGTCCTGGTCTGCCCAAATTTCTGCCTAATACTACGGGTGTAGTGGGTGTGCGATATCGCAGCAATATATCTCTAGTGGCTGCAAGTTGCCAAGTGCGGTCTTTAGAGACAGGGTTGTAAAAGGCGATCGCAAAATCTCCTCCAGCAGCAGCCGCAATTCGTTGTTCGATAATTGACCAAGGTTTTAAAATATCTGACAGTGAAATCGCGCAAAAGTCATGCCCCAAAGGAGCGCCTACTGCTGCTGCGGCTGCTTGCATTGCGGAGATTCCCGGTGCAACATGAATTTCGATACTGTCCCATTCTGGTTTGGGATGACGGTCGAGGACTTCAAACACCGCCGCCGCCATTGCATAAATCCCCGGATCACCAGAGGACACCACAGCCACATACTTACCTGTCGCTGCCAAATCTAGCGCCATTGTAGCCCGTGCTATTTCTTCCCGGTTATCAGACTCATGGCGTTGCTTACCATCAGCTAAAGCACCAACCAAATCAAGATAAGTTTTGTAACCTACAAGGTCAGTCGCCAACCTGAGAATTTCTTTGACTTCTGGAGACATCCACTGTGCAGAACCGGGGCCAGTGCCAATAATAGCTAACTTACCCCGTGGCTGACCGATGGTGTTGGGGTCAATGGGTGCGGGTGCAATAGCCAGAGCTATATCAGCAGCTGTCGCCGAGATGAGTTGACCACCTGTGACAGCCAAAGCCATTGCTTGTGCGTTTTCCCATTGATTTTCGGTAAAAAAGCGCGTAGATACACCAAAAGCATCAGCGATATTGTGGATTGCTGGATGAGCAGCAATGTCTAGAGATGCAAAGATTCCAGCTATAGAAGCAGGTGCAATTCCAGCATCGGTCAGTAGTTGTTTAACTGTAGCTAAATTAACATGAGGTTGAGTAATGGCGATCGCGATCGTTTGGGGATGATAAACCAGACAATTGACGGTAGAATTTACCAATCTTTCTGTAACTTTAATCGTCAATTCGCCTTCAGCATCAATTGGCAATTGACTATTACTCAACCAAGGTGCAGTTCCCTCTAATTTCACCCGCGCCCCCGCCAACAAATCAGAAATAAAAGTTTTCGCATCCTCTGGGTTAGCTAAACGATAGCCAGCAGGAGGCAATAACAACGCCGTGCGAAACCGAATATCCCCAGTAGTTGTAATTGCAGCTGGAACATCCAACACCTCAGCAATACGGCGTGCTAAATCATTGACTCCACTTAACCCACCTAATAGGGGAACTACCGCACTACCATCTTCCGCCACAGCTAATACTGGTGGTTCTTGACGCTTATCAGAAATTAAAGCAGCTAAAGTTCTAATTAGAATACCAGCCGCACAAATGCCAATCAACGGTGTTCCCGCAGCAAACAACTCGCGCACAGTCTCGCCAAAATTGTTAAAACTAACATCAACTCCAGAAGTTCGTCCTGCTAAACCATATAATCTTGCTCCTGGCAAGACACTCATCATTTTACGAGCTATTGCCACACTATTTTGACCCAACACTACAACCGCAGGTGCAACCTTGATCATGAGAATTCTGGAATTTGAGTAGATATTGTGCAAAGTTTATAATACAAATCTTGTAGAGACGTTATACCATTTTGGATTTTAGATTTTGGATTTTGGATTGGGAAATTGCTTACTGGTGAGCTTTTCAGTAACCCATTTGTCGCAATCATTTTTCAAATTGGTATTACATATAGCAATCCTATTTTATTTGTGAAAACCAAGAGGCAAAGATCCCCGACTTCTTTAAGAAGTCGGGGATCTTTTGATTCACGAAGGATGACTTTTGACTTTAGCGTAGCTGTATTAGGCAATCACACTAAAATCGCTGCTAGTCAGAGTAATATCACTATTGCCTAAATAAGCAAACTCAAAAACTGTTCCTGTACCCAAGACATTACCATCTTGGTTATAGAATAAGCTGCCGGTACTTTGGCTATAAACAATCCGCGCACTACTAGCGTTGACCAACTCATCATCTGTAACAACTGCAAAGTCAGTTAAATTCTGTCCCGCACTATTAGTAATAGCCTTGAAAGTATTTTTACTCAGCACAATCTTATCTTGCAGCACTTCAAAACTGCTAATATGGTCAATGCCTAAACTGGCAGTAAAAACACCATCGCCTTGGAATAAATATTTATCCTTACCAACACCTCCGGTAAGCACATCATCACCAAGTCCTCCCCAAAGGGTATCATCACCCGCTAACCCTTGCAGTTGGTCATTACCATTACCACCAGTCAAAAAGTTATTCAGTGTATTCCCCGTCAGACGGTCATTACCTGTACTACCAACGGCGTTTTCGATGACGTTATTGGCAGAGAGTGTGAGTTTGAGGTTGCTATTAACTGTTTGTGTTGTAGTGATTCCTAAATTGAGAGTACTCGCAAGGGTAGTTTCCCGGAGGTCAATAGTATCAGTTCCACCTGTGGTTGTTTCGACAATCTTATCAGTACCTAAAACTGTCGTGGCTGTAAATATATAGGTATCATCGCCATTTCCACCTGTCAGGGTATTATTACCACTATTACCTCTGAGAATATTATTGCCTGCATTTCCTGTACCGTTAATTGCTGCTGTTCCTGTGAGGGTGAGGTTTTCGACGTTAGTGGGTAGGGTTGTAGTAACGGAGGTAACGAGAGTATCGGTAATAGTTGTAGTAACGCTTGTGGTTGTACCAAGAGTAGCATTTATCGGAGATGTCAGCCTTAAAATAAAGCTCTCATCTACTTCATTCAGAGAATCATTGAGAATTGGAATATTGATAACTTGACTGGTGACACCTGGACTAAAAGTTAAAGTTCCGGTAGTGGCTGTATAGTCTGAACCTGCTGTGGCTGAAGCATTAGCAGTTGAATAATTAACGGTAATAGTTTGGCTACTAGGGTTAGTGAGAGTGACAAGATAAGTCACATTTTGAGGATTAGTGTTGCCTTCGATAATAGTCTGACTAGAAGTGAGATTAATCGTCGGTCGTAAATCATCATTAACTATGCTTCTCGTTAGACCTGTTGTCGTGCCAATTTTGTACTCGCTACCAGCAGCTAGAGTTAAAGTCACGTTTTCATTAGTTTCAAAAGTGGTGTCTGCTATTGGGTCAATGGTGAGTGTGGCTGTACTTGCACCAGCCGCAAAGGTAATTGTCCCATTTGTAGCTGTGAAACTAGCAGCACCTAATTGATGGTAGTCGCTATTAAATGTCGCTGTGCCACCAACACTATAGTTAACTGTTAAGGGGTTGATATTGCTGCCGCTTCTGGTAAAGGTGTAAATTAAATTGTTGCTACCATCTTCGTTGACGCTACTTGATGAGACGGAAAGGGTGATGCTTGGCAAATCATCATTGACGATGGTTCCGGTTAAGGCGGTTGTTGTAGCAATTGTGTAACCACTACCATCAGCCAGAGTTAAAGTCACGTTTTCATTAGTTTCAAAAGTGGTGTCTGCTGTGGGGTCAATGGTGAGTGTGGCTGTAGTAGCACCAGCCGCAAAGGTAATTGTGCCGGTTGTAGAGGTAAAACTGGTAGCACCTAATTGGCGGTAGTCGCTGTTAAATGTAGCTGTGCCACCAACGCTATAGTTAACTTTTAATGTATTGGTGGTGCTGCCGCTTCTGGTGAAGGTGTAAATTAAATTGCTGCTGCCATCTTCGTTGACACTAGTAGATGATAAGGCAAGACTGACGGTTGGATTACTGAGAATATTACTACTACTGACAATACTGCCACTGATAAAGTACTGTCCCAAACTACCGTAATCAGTGTAGCCGGTTGAAAGTGGATCTCCTTTACCGACACCATCAATAGCGAGATAATAAGTTCCGGCAGTAACTGTGGTGGCGATCGCAGCAGATAATAAATCAGTGGGATTAGACGAGGCAATTAAAGTCCCAGCAGAATTATATAACTTTGCCAATATATCTAAGTTAGGGCCGCGACTAAAGGGATCAATTGTCAAATTAATCGCACCTGCACCTGTGACGAAACTATAAAAATCTACATCTGTGTTGCGTTCAATAATGCCACTACCACTGACAGATGTACCAGAAATAGTCAATGCTTTTGCTGTGGCAATTGTATTACCAGCATCGTCGGCTCGATAGCTAAAACCATTGTAAGTGGTAATAACTTGTAAATCATCTTCAGTATTGTTAGCAGAAGCATATTGGCCTTTACTCCACTGGGTTAAGTTCTGGTAATACCCTGCGCCCATGATTGCAGCCCAGCCAGTAACACCGCTACCCTGTCCCCGATAGTATTCTTCTGCGGGGCTAATTCTGCCATCATGTTCCAGTCCCAGAGTGTGACCTACTTCATGGGAAATCGCTTCAGCAACGTATTTTTCGTTATCAGACAAGGTGTCACTAAATATAAAGGCAGGAGTATCACTATTCCAATTAAATGAATCTAAAAAAGCTACTCCTCCAGCCCCACTAGCATACCAATCATTACTGCTACCACCAATCACAACCCGCACGCCCCAGCGAGTATCTGTAGAACCGCTCTTAATTAAGTCATTAATATCTGTTGGGGCTTGGGTGGTAACGTTGACATTAAATGGGCTGAAATCCTCAGCTACACGTTGCCAAATATACTGAATTCGTTCCAATTCCGCCGAGCTAAAAGATGCTGTATTGCCATCAAAATCAAAAGCTGGAGTGACAATATTAGACCCTCCTAGATAATCTGTATTCCAATAAGTTCCAGTAGTTGTATGTCCATTGAAATCTAAATAAATTGTCTGGTTAGCTCCCGCCAAACTATTCAAGGAGAAAGTCTTGGTTAAATCTAAAACACCTGATGCAGGTTGGGCTACTGCTGACTGTTGCGCGTTGACTAAATTTAAATCGACTGGCGCAAGCATACAAGAAGAACACCTGCAAATTTGAGCATGTGCCTTACTGCCTTGAAGAGCTTGCAGCAGTGTAGGTTGCAAGATAGATGTAGGTGCTAGGTCGGTTGAGCTATTATTAAGAACTAAATCAGCAAAAATCGCCCCTTTGTCGCCAGAGGAGTCTGTTGGTTGAACCGCACCATGAATAAAATTGCCGATTTCTGTTAATAAAACAGCTTTGATTGCTGCTGGTGTCGCTGTATTAACAAAGCTTTCAGCCAAATAAATTTTGTTAGTACTACTGACATAACCTATCTGAGTATCGTCAAAAATACTATTACTAATAATTTCAACTTCTGGAAATTGACTAAAGTCTCCAGCTTGCCATTGAGAACGCAAATCATTGGCAGTCGTACGGTTGTATTGATTGCCAAAAACTGTCTCAAATAAATTCCAGAAGCTCTTTAAATCAGAAAAATTGCTAAGTTGAGTGTATGTTAATGAAAGAGAAGAATTCAAAATATTATTCATAAAATTAAGACCTACGCAACTATCACAAGCGATAGGTAATTGAGGTTTGACTATTGCTTGTCAAAGTTGCGTGAGCCGGGAACTACCTGTTTAAGAGCATCTATAGGAATACGGTTTGATTCCTGAATCTAGTTGTGTGGGTGTAGGGAATGGGGAGTAGGGAGTAGGAAAGAAGCCTGATCTGGGTGTACTGATTTTTTTTAGAAATCAAATATGATTCCTATGTGAATTAGCTATTCTTGTCATGACAGTTGCAAACTCAATATGAAGAAATTACAAAACAGATTTTCAAAATACTGATGTATTCGGCTACATTCTAATCCTGCCAAAACCTGTTTGCCTGAGTTTATCTACTATTATTTTGCGGCTGTTCAATAGATGATGATGTTATGAATTTGCAGCAAGATTTAAATAAATATACGCAATTTGCCAAGGCTGATATAAAAACTTGCAGATGAATTAATTTATTTAATTACTTTCCACGAGTTATTGTCTAAAATTAAGAGTATGATTTTAGCGTAATTCAGTCAGTAGAAAATACTAGCTTAGGTAAAAATACAGTTTGGCTAGTACAACAGGGCAAAAGTAAAAAGGCAAAAGTAAAAAGAAAGAATAACGATCATACAAGCCTTTTATCAATTTCTTATGGTCTGTTTATTTACACCGACCTGTACTAGTCAAGTTTAGATAAAGTGGAATCAAAGTCAGGAAGATTGCGAAAATAAGTCTGGTGCAGATAAACAGAATGAAGCGCCGATAAACAAATTATTGTTTAGAACAACAGAGATAAGGGAGACAAGGATGACAGGGTAGACAAGGGAGAAATATGTTTGTAAATTATTTAGAATTGCTATATGGCGTTTCTTATTCTAGTGAAGTACAAGCAAGAATAATTAACCGCAGATGAACGCAGATAGACGCAGATAAATTTGTACCTCAGTAGACTAGTAAACGCTATAACTCAAGATATCTTTAAATGAGTCTTGCATTATGCCTATATGTGATGGTTTTATTCAGGCACTTAGTTAAAGTAAATGCGTCACGATTAATCATGATTAGTGATTAATATCAAGAGGCCAGAATGAAAAACGCAATTATTACTAAAACACTCATAACATCTGTTAGTTTGTTAGCTTTGTTTGCACCTAGCCAAGCCTCGGCTCAACTAGTACCCCAGCCTTGGGTTTCTGTTGGTAGTAAAGAGGGTGATGTAACTTATGCTGTGGGTGCGAGAGCTTTAAACTTGGGTGTGGAAGTGGGAAATGGCCCTGATGGTGCGACGGGCGTAGATGTGTTGAAGTTTATTAATTTGCCCGTGATTTCTCCTTATGTTGGCTTGGGATTATATTCGCAAGATAAGGGCGTGGCTGTTTCTGGTGGTGTTCAGGTGGGTGCAACCAAAAATGTTTTCGTGGGGGCAGGTTATAATTCTGTGAGAGGTGTGAATGGGCAGTTAGGAATTAGATTTTAATTGTTTGGGAAAATATAGGGTATTTTCTAGTAAAATACTCTGTTTTGATTATTTAATTTGGATTTATTGCTAAAATATTGCTATAGCTTTTAATTATAACATTAATCTTTAATTAATTAGGGTTTCTAAGATTCAGCCAGGAATTAGTTTACTTAAGTTTCTCAATATTTTAAAATTTAATTAAGGTGGCGATCGCTAGACAACATTTCCTGGCAATTCTTCTATGATGCTCGGTAATTGGTCGGGAATTAGAAATTTAATTTCTGGGCAAATATGATCCTGCTCAGTAGTAGGCTGGCTTAGGGCGATGATTGTAAGTGATGAATTGTAGCAATACTTCATCATCAACTGCTACAAACATATATTTACTCTCTCAAGATTATACTTATCTAACAGGCATCCCTGTATGGAACAAGGGTTAAGGTTACTTATCCAACTCGTGCTAGAGTTTGCACCTGTAGTTGTCAACCTAGTACAAAAAAGAACAGCAGAAGGTCTGACAACAACAAATTCTCAAATACCGCAATTTATCGAAGAGGTTATCGAATTTGTTAATAGTACAACTAATGGTAAAAGTGCCGAAGATGGATTTCAGCAAGAAAAACTGCTGCAACAGCAATTAGCAGTTTATCAACGAGAAACACAAATACAAATAGCCCAACAGCAAAGAGATACATCTCTTCAGTTACCCGAAGTTAATAAAGTTTTAGATAGTTGGCCGTTAAGATTATATCCTTCGCAAATTTTAGAGACTCATAATACACAGACAAATATTCCTCTGAAAATTTTTCTGGCTCCTCCCCAAATAAAGTTTGACCAATTTGACTGTTATCCTGAAGAAATTTCGGAAGTAGAAAGAATTTTAGCCGAAGGTATCCGAGAATTTATTAATACTAATTATTCTCTCCATCATCCAACAAGACCAACAGAATTTTTAGCAGGTGCTTGGGATAGTAAGCGTTTTCATAGTGAATCTAGTATTAAAGCTTTGTTTAGTTTATTAAAAACAGAGCCAATTTTGATTTTAGAATCAGACCATGATGGAGATTATTTAAATTTTCGCATTGCTTATTGGGGTTTAGGGCAGGAAAATTATTTTTATAAAACTATCTCGCGTTTACCATATAAAGAGATTTTACAAGAGTTTGCTAAAAGTCGGGCATTAGAGTGGAAAAAAATTAGGGATGAATTAATTAATTTAGGGGAAGATTTAGAGGAAATCAATCAACTAGGCGGTGATAATGTCCATAATTTAGCTCTTTTAGAAAAGACTGAAAAATGGCAAGCCAAAGGAATTGATATTAGTAAACTGTCGTTGAAGTACCAGATAAATCAGGAGGATATTGCTAAATTTTGTCAGGTATTAATCACCTGCCATTGTTTAGTTGCGGCTTGGGTAGCAGATGCTTATCACTTAGTTCATCATGATGTACCCCCATTATTGCCAGAGTTATTACCTAGTTTTCTTAAAGATAGGCTGGACTTGCCGACGGTACAGGCAATGTCAGAAGATAATATTTTGCAGGTATATGCCGCAGGTTATCAGCAGGTTTATCAAGCTCTAGCAAAGGAGCGTCGATATTGGGTTCCTGAATTAGCTTTGCAATTAGCCCAGAGTTTATCACATTTACCCGATCGCACCTGGGCAGCAGAACAAGTAGATTATTCGATTAATACTTGGTTGGAGTTACGTCAAGTGGCAACTCAGGCATTTCCCAATGCTCTAGAAGCAATGCAATCTGCCATCAACGTCGAAGATGAGGAATATATCTACAAACTCCAAGAATATTTTATCGCAGTGGGCGATCGCCAAAGTGTTGCCGCTACAGAAAAAATTTTACAAGCGATCGCCACCCTCAAACACAAACGCCACCTCGAATCTCCTGAACTTATCTACACCTTAACTGATCATTCTGGTAAAGTTGCATCGGTGGCTATTAGTCCCGATGGCGAAACTGTAGTAAGCGGCTGTGCAGATCAAACAATTAATATCTGGAATTTACAAACCGGCAAACAAATCAGAACTATCTCCGGGAATTTAGGCGAAGTTTCATCGGTGGCTATTAGTCCCGATGGCAATTTTTTGGCGGTGGGGAGTTGTCAACATCCCAAAAGTAACGTCACAGTTTGGCATTTACAAACTGGTCAGTTAATTCACACCTTATTAGGGCATCAAAGACCAGTCAATGTTGTCGATATTAGTCCAGATGGGCAGATTCTCGCTAGTGGCAGTAATAAAATTAAAATCTGGAATCTCCACAAAGGCGATCGCATTTGTACACTTTGGCATTCTTCATCCGTTCATGCTGTAGCCATTAGCCCTGATGGTAGCATTCTCGCCAGTGGTAGTTCCGATAGCAAAATCAGACTGTGGAACCCCCACACAGGTGATCCCCTCCGCACCCTCACAGGTCATACAGGCGAGGTAAAATCAATAGCTATGAGTCGGGATGGGCAACTGCTGTTTACTGGGAGTACTGATACAACCATTAAAATTTGGCATTTACTCACAGGTAAACTGTTGCAGACTCTCAACGGTCACTCAGATGAAGTCAAATCAATTGCCTTGAGTCATGATGGTAAACTGTTATTTAGTGGTAGTAGCGATCGCACAATTAAAATCTGGCAGATTGCGACAAATGAAATTCTCTACACCCTCACCGGACATTCAGGAACCGTCAATTCTCTCGCCCTCAGTCCCGATGGTAAGTTGCTTGTGAGTGGTAGTTCTGATAAAACCATCAAAATTTGGCAACTGACAGCCAGGATAAAGCAAGGCTAAGTTACTTAACGAACCGCCAAGTACGCCAAGGACGCAGAGAGAAGAAAGCACCAAGCAACTGGTGTGCTAATTCCATTCGTCGGGGCTAGTGGTCTGGCAACTCAACTTTGCCGGGTGAATGCAGATTTTGGTAAGCTATTTGAAGTGTGGCGGTGAATAGCATAATGGTAAAGAAGTATACAGTAGATTTGAAGACAG
>NZ_JACJRY010000029.1:0-80386 GCF_014697485.1 Anabaena sp. FACHB-83
CCTTTTGTTGTGGCAGAACGAGATAGGACGGAACGAGATCGCTTGCCCATCTGCACCGACTGGGGTAATCATTCCACTTCTTGGTTAATGCGCCACCGATTGGGGTTACGCGCGATCTTAACTGATTTTATGGATGGGGTGGAGATTAAAGGCGATGAACCAATGATTCAGGCATTGGCGGATTTTTCTAAACGCAATGCACCCCATATTAAAGGTATCCTCAACTTGACCATCCCACTCGATGAGTCCCCGGTATGGATTTTGAGTCAATACTTGGGTCAACTGGCTTTAACTACCCTGTCCCGACGACCTACCGAAAATGGTCAACGGGTGCGTTACTATCGGCTTGACCCTGATGATGTTGCTTTTGCTCGGAATGTGTTGGTGTATCGGCAAGCACAGAGGGAAGAACGAGAACGGCGGCGGCAACAAGAGCAAGCGCAGAATGCGGCGTATGCGGCTAGGATGCAGTCTATGTATGGACTTGAAAGCAGAGGATCGGAGGCGCAGGGGAGCAGGGGAGCAAACTTACATCCATCCTCCCCTCTGCACCCCCGCACCCTTGCCCCCCGTCCTAATTCTGCCCCGTCCACACCCCCCATTATTGAAGATGGCAGTCATAATTGGGAGGGTGTGGACGGACAGGAAAATCCCACTGATTCATGGTGGCGACAGGTTAAATCTTATACTGCAAGGTTAATAGAACAGGTAGAAATGGGTGTTGATACGGTTCAAGAATTCTTCTCTACACTCACTTCGGATGAGCGATGGGGGGTGATGGTGCAAATGGAAGAAAACCAACCTCAGATGTTCTCTCAATTGGTGGCTGAGGCTCCCGATTGGGTGGAATGGATGGGTTGAGTTGCACCTGTTGAGGAAGAGGTCGTGCTGAGGAATAAGTTTGTTACCCATTTCCTGATGGATTAAACTCATCTTTCCAAAGGGCTATATCTTCCAAAACATTGATTCTGGTAGTTGCTCACCGCCAGCTTGTCGCCCTAATGTCGAATGAATTATTATAAATACAATTACCATTGGCACTGAAGCAAAATGCACAATTCTTAGTGCTTGCCAGTTGCCAAACATATCTACAATTCCAGGAAATTGAGCAGGTTTATACATACCTATACCTGTGAATAATGCCAATAACAGAACAGGAATAATAGATGTATAAACAATTCGATGCCAAGCATAAATTAGGCGTTGAGGATTTTGGCTTTTTTGTAATGCTTTCAGGTCATTAGTACCCACAAATCGGTGTCGCCAACGTCGAGTAATTAAAATATAAAGTCCATACCATAATAGATTTAAAGAAAATAACCACATAGCAGCAAAATGCCAGTTTCTACCTCCTGCCAACCAACCTCCTAAAGTAAATATGGGCGGAATGTGTAAACCAGAACGTCCACCAAACACAGGATTTGCGTTATAAATTCGTAATCCACTGGTGAGTAAAAGGAAGACGCTTATGATATTAACAGAATGAAAAATTTTAGCACCTATCGCTTGTTTGAGTTTTTTTCGTGTTTTTTGGGGAATAGTTGCACTCATATAAATTTAGGTAATCATCATCTACAGATTACTTTAAAATAGAGGTTCCTGATTTTAAAATAGGTAGAAATATTTCTCTAATTAGGAGTAGAAATTAGCTAAGAATGTTTAGCCTGCGCGATTACCAACAAGATTTAGTTTCCAAAACTTTTGCTGCTTGGAATAGTGGAATTAGAAAGGTACTACTGCAACTAAGCACGGGTGGTGGCAAGACAATTATCTTTGCCGCCATAGCATCTAAGATGACTGCCCAAAGTGAAGGTGTTTTGGTAGTTGCTCATAGAGAAGAGTTAATTCTCCAGGCGGCCGAGAAACTAGCGGCAGTGACAAAATTACAACCAGGAATTATTAAAGCTGGATACAAGCCGAATGATTCATTAATTCAGGTAGCGAGTATTCAAACTCTTTCACGACGAGAAACTTACCCAAAGGCGCAGCTTGTCATTATTGATGAAGCTCATCATTCTAGTGCGAATAGTTACCGCAAATTATTAGATGCTTACCCAGAAGCATTGATTTTAGGGTTAACTGCCACACCCAGACGTGAAGATGGCTATGGATTGCGAGATGTTTTTGACCACCTGATCAGCTCGATTTCTACTAAGGAATTAATTGCTTTAGGCCACTTAACAGATTACAAATTAATTGCTGGCTTTAAATATTCTCGACACAAAGTTCCGCTAAAACGCGACTTTACGCGTAAAGAATTAGAGGAAGTTGCTTCTGACTACAAGCCAACTGAGGTATTGAAGCAGTGGCAGAATTTTTGTACTGGTCAAAAGACAGTAATTTTTGCTGTCAACGTCAAGCACTCTCAAGATATTACACAAGCTTTTTGTGCGAATGGAATCACTTGTGAGCATCTTGATGGCGAAACGAGCAACATTGAACGTAAACAAATTTTAGATAGATTCCGTAGTGGTCAAACACAGGTTATCAGTAATTGTGCAATTTTAACTGAGGGATTTGATTGTCCTGATTCCAGTGCCGCCGTCATTGCTCGACCGACTAGCAGCGTTACCTTGTGGTTGCAGATGATTGGTAGAGTATTACGTCCTGCGCCAGGAAAAGATTATGCAACTATTTTAGACATGACTGATAATTGGTTTCGGCTTGGCCGTCCATGTGACAACAGAAAATGGAGCCTTGAGCCAGTTTCTTGCGACCCAGATACTCAAGGAAGCAGGTGTTGTCCTTACTGCCACCATGTCTTCAAACCAATGCCTGATCTAATTCGCACCAAAGATTGCTTTAGTTATGAAAAAGCTGAATTTGTCATTCAATATGAAGTTGATTGTCCCAATTGTGGTAAATCTTTTAAGTGGGTATTAGAAGAACATTCTGTGGCAGAACATCCTAAAATACCAATGATTATTTCTGATTTTGATATTCAGTTTAAAGAAGTACCGCCCGAAGTTCGTTTATTTTTCTTCACACCAATTATTGAAGCTAAAAAGCGTAAATTTAAAAATCTAGAAAAACAATTAGCTTTTTATAATTTTACGATTAGAGATTGGTTTTTAAATTGCCAAGAACTAAATGAAAATGAGCTAATTTATGCTATTGAATTACTAGGTTGTTCAGAAGAAATATTTGAATCCAGTATTGAATCTTTAGTTTACCGTGTTCGCTATGCCAAAGAATGGACAGACATCACTAAAATTATGTCTGAGCGTCCTGAAAGTATAAAAAAACTTATTTGGAGTAGATTTTCTAATTACGAAAAAAATAAGTTTAAAAATATGAAGGCAGATTATGAAAATGAAATTAATGAAATTCAGGAATGGCTAACCGAAGAAAATCTAGCATTAGTCGCAGATTATTTGTCAGATTGCCAAGACATAAACATGATTTCTTCTTTGTGTGAAATTTATCACAAATTAGTTATTAAAGCAGCCATTGACCGTGTGCCTCCAGATAAACGTAACCAAATCAGTCAATGGGTTGCACAATTAAAGAGGCGAACAGAATTTAGAAATTTGTATTTCCATTAATATCACAGGCCATTTTGATTCGGTTTGGGAGATATTCCAGGGAGTTCAGCCTGTGGATTCTGTACGGCAGATGTTGGCACGACTGCGCGAAACTGTTGACCGTCACATTTGGGTTAGTCAGTACGGGATGGGGACTGTGGGCAATGGCTCCACTTCTATGGGTGGATTATTGCGGAGTCAGGATATTGCAACCCAGGCGAATATTGCTCTGTTATCTGCGGCTGATAACGACGATTACTCGTTCATTGACCAGAACTTTCAGCCCGAATCTTTGCAGACTTGGGGTAAGCGGGGTGCTGTCATTAACGTCGAAATGCGTCGCTATCAAGAATTTGTGCTGAAGGGTTTGGCGGCTGATGGGTACACTGTGATTGATGCGGATGATTGCGACCCTGACGAAACCAAGGAAGTTGTTCAGGAGGTAAAAGCAGCGTCTAAGGAATTATACGCTGGTCAATGCCAGGGGGTTTCTAAATCTGATGATGTGTCTGATGCTGAGTTAAAAAAGCTGCAAGAAAAGCGGGTGAAGACGCAAGAAGAACGGTATCAACAGCGTAAGGGTGAGTTATCCCGGCGTTACGAAGTTGAAGTGACACCCGAATTGGTTGAGAAGGACGATGACGGCTGGTATCCCCAACTGCGGCTGCACTATTACTTGACTGTGGGACGGCAGTTTTTGACCAGCAGGGATAGCAAACGGGTTAAGGGTTTGGCTGAAGCTGGGGAGAATTCGATTTGGAAACCAGATTTTAACAAAGGGCAGATGTTGTCTTCTGTGCGGTTGCTGGAAGAACTGAAGCTGTTGCAGTTGCTTACTTCTGGGGAGCAGTTGCGGGGATCTGATGAGCAGATGCAGGAGTTTAAGGCTCACGCGCTACAGCATCGGTACTTGATCAAGAATTATTTGAACGTGACTATTTCGGAGAAGTTGACACCTGTGGCGATCGCACAGAAGTTATTGAATAAAATTGACCTGCGGTTGTCGTATGTTGGTCGGTTGGGGGAAAGAGGGAAACGGGAGTGTGTTTATAAGTTTGTTGGGCCTGATGATGGGCGGGATGGGATTTTTGAGAAGTGGTTAAATCGGGAGTTGGTGTCAGTCACTAGTAATATAAATGTACCAACACCAATCACTGACACAACACCACTCCCCAGTAATCAGGATATGGAGGGACAGGAAAGTTCTACGGATTCTTGGTGGCGGCAGGTTAAATCTTACGCTGCTGGGTTTATGGAACGAGTGAAAGATGATGTGGAATCAATCAAAGAGTTCCTCTCCACCCTCACGAGTGATGAACGGTGGGGCGTGATGCTGGCGTTTGAGGAGGCGCAGCCAGAGGTGTTCGGGGAGTTGGTAGCACAGGCTCCTGAGTGGGTGACGTGGATGGGGTGACTCAAATAATTGCGAATTAGTTTGACGTACCTGCCCAAAGCAAGCATCGCTATCTTTCCCTACCTCCAAGAAGCTAATTTAACCAATTTTAGTTACTATTTAAGAAAAATTAGGAAAGTTTTGAGAGACGATGTGCGGCTAGAAGTTGAATTAATCAGGCGTATTGATAATCTATTAATTGAGGCCTTTATTGTTGATTTAGCAGCAAATCATGTAGATGACTTTGCTAATTTATGGCTTGAGCAACTGCGTATAGTTGAAGCCGACGATAAATTCTGGGATTGGGCTTTCAAGCGTGATTTTATTGATAGAACCGAAGAATCGGAAGGTTATGCTTTAGAAGCAGAAGGTTGTACGCAGGGATTAATGAAGATAGACACGCAGCGTCACGGTTCAATTGCCGCCTTGGGACGAAAACTAGTATATATTGAATACTTGACGACTGCACCGTGGAATCGAAAGGAAATCCAGCGTTTACCAAGGTATCGTGGAGTTGGAAGTAACTTATTACGGTATGCACGCATCCGAAGTGTCGAGTTAGGATATGGTGGGAGGGTAGGATTGCACTCGTTACCAGGAAGTGTCAGGTTTTATGACGACCAAATGATGACAAACTACGGAGCAGATGAAGAAAACGACGATTTAGTTTATTTTGAATACGGACTATTGCGGTGACAATTATAGAAGAGGGATGGAATATGGAGGAAGAAAGCATCAGCGTCTCTGAAGCAATTGAACTATTATTTAACCACTCTTCGATACAAGCAGCAATTCAAGCGGAAGAAGACTCTGATTGCGATGTATCTGCTGGCTTAGATTGGGGCAGTGAAACGATATTTTTAGCTTTCTTAAAAAATCCTGCTCTCAAAGTCCGGTTAACTTGTTTGCGAGTGTCACTCAACCGTGAAATCCGCATTTTACTAGCTGAATGCAACTTAGGAGTAGGAGAAGATGCTGCGTTTCAAGTTGCCCACTCGCGTTTATTATCTCGCTTACAATCACCCCTACCAACAGCGATCCCTGTATTAGAAGGTATATTGGCACGCAGCGATTTATATACAGAGCAATATATCCAAAATCATGAAGTTTTGCGCGATTTATTACATAAAATTTTGAATCATGAAGATTGGGAAGAAATAGCTTCGGCGGCGGCGATGGCGGTACGGCAGAGACTTTTGAATGTTTGAGAATAATTAATCTGCATGATGATTTAAGCTATAGGAGTAAAGAAGATGTCTAATTTTGTCAAAGGTAGCTGTCTATGTAAAGCGGTGAGCATATCCACAACAAATATGAGTAATATCGTAGGAGCTTGTCATTGTGGTATGTGTAGAAAGTGGGGCGGAGGAGCAATGTTTGCTATTGAGTGTGGCAGTAATGTTACTTTTGAGGGTGCAGAAAATATCGGCGTTTATCAATCTTCCGAATGGGCAGAACGTGGATTCTGTCAGAAGTGTGGCAGCCATCTATTTTTCCGATTGAAACAAAATAACCAATATTTTATACCTGCTGGAATCTTCGATAACACAGAAGGTCTAATTTTTGAACATCAGGTTTTTATCGATGAGAAGCCCGAATATTACTCTTTTGCTAATGAAACTAAAAACATGACAGGAGCAGAGTTGTTTGCACAGTTTACACAGACATCAGAAAATTAACCCTCTTTTATTACTACGAAAAGAGAAAAATCTAGCCCCAGCTTTGAATGTAAACATTAGCTCATCATCAACCGTTCGCTCTGGGACAAAAAGCATTAATCATCGGTTGCGGTTTGGGAGATGATGCTGAAGCTCCAGCAAAACTAGGTTTTGAGGTAACAGCTTTTGATATTTCTCCAACTGCGATTTCCTGGTGTCAGCAATGGTTTCCTGATTCTTCGGTTAATTATGTAATTTTATCAGACTCAGAATTAAAACAGTTTGAAAGTCTCGGATTACGGCAAGTAGAAAAGATTGTTTACCAAAAACAAGAGTCTGAACAATTTGATGTTAAGCAAGTGCGAATTGAATATCAAAAGTCATGATTGGCTTAGTTTTAGTTAAGGGCGATAATCAATTAGTCGGTCACACATTTTGTATTTCCTTGGAACCGAATCAGCTGAACCTATTCCCAGAAGTAAAACCCACCTCAGCACCCAGAACAGAACAGATGGTGATGAGTGCCGATGCTCTGCTGAAGTGGAAATCGCGCATACTTGCTCATCAACAACAAGTAAGGCAAGCTCAACTACCACAGCAAACAAGCTTATTCGATCTCACTCTCAACCACTGCGATCCTGACTCTATTGACCCACTGACCCTACAGCTTGTACCAATGTCTTTCTACCGAAAACCTGCTGATAGTCCTGGTGAGGCTTGTTTGTATTTCATCTTGGATTCGGCGGTTGGGTTAGTGCTGTATGTTGGAGAAACTTGCCGCAGTGACAAGCGGTGGAAAGGGATTCATGCTTGCAAAGACTACATCGCTAGTTACCAGGATTTGCATTCTCGGTATGAGTTGACGACGGCTGTGAATGCAGCTTTCTGGTGGAATGCTCCAGTTGAGCGACGCGCACGGCAACAGTTGGAGTTGAAGTTGATTCTAAAGTGGCGTAGTCCCTTCAATAAGGAGAATTGGGATTTGTGGGGGCAACCGTTTAAGTAAATTGATCTGCACTCGCATCTTTTAGTGAACTACCTACATCGACCTTGCGGTACGATGTAGGCTTCCCAAATCATTGGGAACTGCCTCAGACTTGGTGGATTTTTTACGTCCAGAAGTCTTTGGTCTGACATTCCCTCCTTGGGCAGAAGTGGTAGTTCCTAACACCAAAAGTCGCAAAGCTTCATTTTTTATGTTGGTCGCAGCGTTGATGTCCCTATCATGCTGCTTCTGGCAGTGTGGGCAATCTACAAACCTAACCCCCAATGAATCATAACCATTTTGCAGCATTGGGATTGGCAGTAGAGTTTCGCTACAAAGCTGAGATGAGGGGAAGAAACGATTGACTTCTTGATAGGTATGCCCAAATCTTTCAGCTTTGTATTTCAACATGGTGAGAAACATTCCCCACCCCTGGTCGCTAATAGCTTTTGCCAAGTTAGGATTTTTAACCATGTTTTTTACTGCCAAGTCCTCTACACAAATAACTTTGTTTTCGTATGCTATTTTGCGAGATAGCTTGTGTAGAAAATCTTCTCTAACTCTAGAGATTTTACTGGAAACTTTAGCCACTAAGCGTTTAGCTTTACGACGCTTGTTAGAGGTTTTATCCTTTTTTCTAGATAGTTTTTTCTGTTTACGTTTTCTATTCTGCAATTACTGCTGTATGATTGCCTTGGCTAGTATTTATCCCCCTAATGCACTAGCAGTTCATCAACTGGCAATAAATTTATGAGTAGTTTGCTTTTACTATTAATAGGCTTGGGAATTTTTTTCTTAGCTTGGAAAACTCAAGATGAAATTAATCGCATTACGGCAATGTTTAGCGGGACAATTTCTCTAATTTGGGGTTTGACTCTCGCTCCCTTATCACTTCAATTACTGATTGAAATTGTCTCACTTCTAGCGGCTTTTTCTGTTTGTATGCGTTGTTTAGGTTGTGGCTCAAACCGCAATTGATTTTTCAACTGATAATTTTTTAATTTCCTAACGATGCAGATAGTTTTTAACTAAATACTAAATTCATCGCTTAAACTGTATTTAACAATACTTAGTCACATCTTCACCGTATTCATCTGCTAGATAGTTCCAGGCAAGAAAGGTTTTCCTCGTTTTCTGAGGCTCCAAACCAGAGCATCTGTTGAATACAAACAAAGCGGTTGATCGCCATCCGAGTATCGATATATTGAGAAAAATCTGAAATTTTAGGTATCTTGGTCAGGAGAAACATTTCTAGATTTCAGCTTTTTTAGCCCATGTTTTAATATCATTATGAATATCACAAACAAGGCACAAGTAATAAATAATAATATCGCTATTGGCAGGAAGCAATTACCTTGATTTGTACTCCACGAACATAAGAAAAGTAGAGTCTGTATCCCGAATATGCTCCCTAAAATTAAGCTAAATATACCAATAGCTCCCACACATACAAGAATATATCCAGTATTTCTATTTTTGCTCATAAATCCCTGGCTTCTGAGAAAAGTTATTTTCGAGTTGCATTATTTTGTAGTACATAGCGCAACCAATTTTGTGAAATTACTAGTTGAAAAAATTGCTAACGCAGTCAAAACGGCTAAACAAACTAACTGAACAATAATTAAGACGCTCAAGCTACTGGCTAAAGTGGCAGATCGTCATCAATTTCTATCAAGTTAACTTTGGCATTCTCAACCACTGTATTTCCTAGCAGTGTGTCTTGCAACGCGTCAAATTTTGATTCGGCTTTTCTAATGCGTTCATAATGCAGAATTACATGGTAACGTTTTTGAATTGGCTCCCCAGCAGCCGAATACTCTACTGCTTCCCAATCGGTATTTTGACGTTCCTCGGCAATCTGGCGATATTGGCTGGCTAACTGCTCCAATGCCATAGCTATGGCATGTTCTTCGCTTTGTCCACCGCAGCGAATTTCATTGGCACTTGACTCAACAGGGGACGATAACTGACAAATATACTGATTATTCTCGTCAGTCTGCACGTTAATCGTAATTGTTCTGGTGATTGAAGTCATATCCGGGCTAATTTAATACTGAGTCTTTGCTACATTCAAAAATTAGTTATCTCATAATTACCTAAGTATTGCCTCATCCCCTTGAAGTTCTTTGAGAAATACAGGCATATAACCGTCTACCTGAGCATAACCACACAATAGCACTCCTACAACTATGAAAAAGTCGGTATGCTTCGGAAATCTCTTATTCGCATCAATTGGAATTGCTTTTTCATAACCCAATTCTGGTAGAGAACGGCTGACCCAGAGTGCGTTATCTCTCCAAAAATAGGGCAGCACAATCGGTGGATACCAGTCTCCTTCTTGATCATGGCTTTCTTTGCACACAGAGATGCCACCATCAAAGACATGATATGGCAGTATTTTATTGCTTACTGTTGCAGACATGGTTGTTTCTTTTCTCTCACAAAGGTAAATTTTATTCTAATCACGAACATAAGAATTAGGATTACAGATTCAGCTTTTAGGGTGATACAGTTGATGATGAAATTGCTCTATGATGTGGTTCTATGAGCCAAACTGAAACTACTTCACAAATCCTAGAGCAGCTTCGCAAGGCATCTGATAGCTTACTCATGATGAGTGAGTCTGATTACCCATTTGAAACTTTTCTTTGGAAAGATGCTGCACCCATAACGCCCGAAAAAGTTGTACAACAGAGTGAGCATCCACAGGATACACCTGTAGAAATGCTATCGGTTGATGATTTTTTTACTGTTGCTACTACTCCCCAAGACTGGCACAGTGAGCAAGAAAAGGCTACAGTTACTAAATTCCAAAACCTTGTACAAACTATCAAATCGACCTTAAAAAACCCGCAGGTGTATCGCGTCGGACACATCGAGATTGATGCTTACATCCTCGGCGAAACTCCCACAGGTGATTTAGCTGGACTTTCTACTAAACTTATCGAAACTTAGAATTAACTATTTGAGTTTGAGTTAATTAACGCTAACATTATCAACTTTAGCTTCGATAACTTGCTGAATTTCTGTTGGGACATTCTTGAGAAAATCGTAGCCTGTAATTTCTTCTAGTTTCTTCACAGAAGTTCTATATTTAGTCCATTTATCATTTTTAATTCCCTGCTGGTTCGGCATATCTACGGCAATTACACGAGTGTTTTTGTTCACTCCATTCAAACCCAACCCCGGTTTATCCAGGACAACAACTATTTTCCAAGTTCTGGACGGAACAGTTACCTTACCATTAGCAATTGTGGTTTTTGCGCCATTTTTCCCTGTACCCCCAACACCACTACTACCAGCGTATATGTAAAGTTCTTTACCTTGTCTTGCTAAATCTCGGCTGTAGCTTTCTAGTCGTTCCCAAGGCCCTTGGTTGTTGTCTGGGGCTTGAGGAATGATGTTGGTCATGAAAAATACTGCCTGACTATTTTGTTGTGTCTTGTTTCTGTCGGCGGCAGGAACCATGTGACCTCGGTCAAAACCACTGCCACTGTAGTCATTTGGCGTGACTCGATACCAGCCATTCGGCAATGTAGTATCAGGTGTAAATCCTGGACGAGCTAAATTTCCTAACCAATTCTTGTTTAGCTGCCAAGCTGCCCAATTTGGTATTCCTTTATCTCTGTTATACGATAAAGCGTATTGTGGTCTAATGATTAAATAGTTGTCTGGGTTGGCAGTACTGTTGACTGCTCCACTGGGATTTCCCAACAGTAAATGTGTGCTGGTTCTCGGTTGGGCTGGTGTTGTGGTTGTCGGCTGTGGAGGCTTTTGTGCTGAAAGTGATTGAATGATCGCTGGTGAACACCCCAATAATGTAACTAGCCCAGTAACAGCAATCAATGTCCGAAAGCGATTTATTAACTGCATAAAATTTAAATGGCATCTCAGTTTATATTAAGCATCACTATTTTTGAGCAGATTTCCAGATTTTAGCCATTACAAAATCTGTCTTTTAGTTTCTTACAAGAATCGCAGCATTTGCTGAAATTCTTTCAACGTTGCTCTTTGCTTGATAATCAGTGCCAAACGCGATCGCTCAGAAAATTCCTCAACCTGCTGCAAGTGGCGACTAACTAGAGAATAATCCCATTTTGAAATAGCAAAAAACCATTTTAAGTGATCATACTGCGGGAAGATTTGAAATTAGCTGAATACACATACTTTTATTCAAAATGCAACAGACTTTCATCTAGTATTAATCGAATGGTTTCTTGCTTTATCCTCTACATATAAGATTTGGCTAACATATTTGTATGTACTTCAAGCAAAACAGGCCATCTAATAAATCTGCATCTGATTCCTCTACAACCAATCAGTTTGCACCGCGACCATTCAAAGTGGAAGATTCCCCAGCCCAAGATATTGTTCAAACAGAAAATCTAGATACTCAATCACAAAAAAGACCACCTGCGCCCAAATATCGTGACATCCCAGTTTTTGCACCAAATCATGAGCAACCAGAGCGATTTGCACCAAGACTACAGTTAAAAATTGACCCTAATTATCAACAAGATGTTTACAGTGATACTCTAGAACAGCCATTTGAACAACGCATACTATTGCAACCTAAGCTGACAATTGGTGAGCCTGGAGACAAGTATGAGGTCGAGGCGGATCAGATTGCCAAAGATGTCGTCCAAAGAATTAACTCACCCAACAATCAGGTTCAACAGGAGAAAGAAGAGTCAATTGAAACATCTGGGCAAGGACAGAATTTCTTGTCGAGGATGTCCATAGAACGAGTGCCACTTCAGCCCGTTCCAGTACCCCCACGTCTGCAAATGAAATTGAGCATTCGAGAGCCAGGAGAAGAACAAAAACCCACATTAGACCATCAACAGACCACCCCAGCACAGCCATTGATTCAGCGTGTGAATATCGGAGGAATGGCAGCCTCACCCGATGTCGAAGCGGGGATACAACGGGCAAGAAGTGGTGGACAGCCCCTCACCGACAGCATCAGAGAACCGATGGAGCAGGCGTTTGGCGCTGATTTTAGTGGCGTGCGTGTGCATACGGATTCTCAGGCTGACCAGTTGAATCAGTCGATTCAGGCGAAGGCGTTTACTACAGGGCAGGATGTGTTCTTTCGGCAGGGGGCGTATGAGCCGGGGAGTCGTGGGGGTCAGGAGTTGTTGGCGCATGAGTTGACCCATGTAGTGCAGCAGTCCAGTTCCACAAAGACTATGCCTAGTGCAAGTATCATTCAAAGAACACCAGAAGATGCACTAAAACAGGCAAATTTAATAGGACAAAAACAATTTAAGAAAATAAAGGAACAATGGGATCAATATAATTTATCGTTAACAAAGTACAAAGAAAATGAACTAGCAAAGGCAAAATTTGAAGAAGCAGAAAGAAATTATCAAAAAATTCCTTTTGGACAAAGGCCAAAAGAACGCCCAAAAGCAACTCAATTCAATTATAATTCACAATTTCGCCCATTGACCAAGCCAAATTTGACAATTAATGAAGAAAATTTTATTGAATACAATAATTATAACGAATTTCTAGAAGATGATACGGAAAGAAAGAAACTATATAACTCGGAAGACATAGCATTAATTAAGCGCCTAGCAGAACTGGCTAAAGAATACATCGATGACGAGATGATGCCAATTTTCTATCGTCCACCTATAGAGATGGTTAAGACAGAAGATGAAAAGGAAATTAAACCCCAAGAAATTTTATTGAATATACCTGATATCGGAAAAATACAAATATTACTCTTTAAAACAGTCAATGAAGAGAGCGAAGATAATGTTTTAGCCTGGATGTCTCATGGAGTTTGGCTTAGAGATAAACCAGAGATTGATCTGGAAAAAGAAGATAAATTAGATAAGGAAATGGGGCTTTCTTTTGCAGTTAAAAAAGGTGAAAATCTCTCATTTGTCAATTCAGACAGCGTTGCAAAAAATGCTAGTGAATCACTTGTAAAGTTTAAAAATCAAGTAAATGAAGACAATGAAGACAATCCATATAAAACTTCTAAAATACCTAATATGGTTTTAGGAGCTCATGAGGAATGGAGTAATAAAGATTATGAGGAAAGAGCTGGTAAAATTGTTAAAACATCTATTGGCATTGGATCGATTGCTGTCCTAGCTGGTTTTGTACCATCAGAAAATTACACGTTAAAACTTAAAAATGAAACTGAAAATGTATTTAATAACTATATATTAATTAATGATCTTCTAAAAATTCTCAAGGGAAATAACGACTTAAAGCAATATAAAAACCTATATATGTTAACCTGTAGAACTGATGTGTTAAATAAAAAACTAAAAAAGAATCAGTCCATAGATAATTCTGAGCAGATGCAGCCGATCCCTGCAAAGGAAGCATCAGGTTATTCAGACCCAATCACGTCAAATGAGTAGCATTGAAACTACTGCCCTCCAAATATCTACCAAATGCTTGTTTCGCTGCATTTCTGTCCAGCCCAACCAACTGGCGAATGAACAGCTTAAGGTTAAGGTTCTTCCCGCAGACCTCCTCAAATCTCTCCCGGCTTTCGACTGCTTCGGCGTTGAACAGCAATTCTTCTAGGGACAGTAGATCGGCATCGGTTAACGGGATATTACGCTTGAGTTTGGCGATCGCAACTATGAATACCAAAATCAGCTAATTTTATACCTTAAAAAAGATTCAAGAATTCAGCAACAACTTCTAAAGGACGGCTGTAACACTCATTTGCATTAAATCTAACAGTCTGAATACCATCACGCAATAAAACTCTGTCTCTCCTATAATCTCTAGCTTGTTGTGCTGCTTGCTGATGATGTTCACCGTCAACTTCCAAAATCATACATTTTTGTTTGTAGAATACTAAAAAATCTACTTCTATTCTTTCTTTTAATCTATTATCAATATTAGAAATAGGTAGATCGGTTAAATCCATAAAAGCACGACTATTAGCAAAGAATAGAACAGGTTGGCTATGTAAAGCGTGTGCTATTCTTACTTCTGTTTTCGATCTAAAATTCAACCCACCCCATTGATGTGTTGAATTACTCTCATTGGGTGAAGTTTTACTTTTAACCAATCCAATCTCAATTTTTATACAACGCAATATATCTTGCTTGTAATCGTCATTAAAAAATAATGTCCACCAATGTTGAGTTTTATGTCCATCTCGTTGATCTGCATAAGCTAAATGTAAGCCAGAAGATAGTTCTTTATAAAACCCTGTCTTAGTTCTTATAAACAGCCAATCATTAATACTTTGCCTTGTATATTTATGCCCATTATTTGAATATAGCTTTGAGATATAATCAATTAGGGAAGAGGTTCGTAACTCTATAAAGTAATTTAAGACTGAATTTGTCGATACAAGAGCAGTCCTATCAAGGCTTTTTTCTTCTCCTGATGGGTCAAATTTATTTTGTATATTTTGGGTTGCAACACTCATATAATTATAAGAATTCCTTTCTTATTAAATAAAGCAATCAGTATAATAAAAGCTAATGAGGTTAAATAGCAGTTAATACTTCTAAAGACTGTTTTTGTAAATCTATTAATTCTAAGGATTTAGATTCTAATTTTTTAAATGTAAGACTTGGCTGATTAGTTTTTGTAACCATAGTAATTATTTTTTCTTCAGCATCTATTTTGTTTAAAATATCGTCAATTAAATCACTTCTATATTTATTGTATTTTTGAATTGCTGCTTTATGTAATAAAAGTGATGGATATGTAAGAACAGCTTTTGCAAGATTTAGTATATTGATAGGATTGTAACAATTTATAACTGAACTCATACCATATCTATTGAACCCTAAATTTAATTCTATGTTGCGTTGATAAATATCCTTATATATACTAATTTTGGCAATTTCTATTAAGCATATTTTGACGTTATTTAAATCATCAAGCAAATAGTGGCAAATTGCTAACCCTAGGTAAGCATAAAAAAGTCGTTCACACTTTTCAATACAAGTAGCTTTAGTAAAACCATTTCTGGCATCGTTAATTAGAAATAACTGCTGTTCATAAGAAGAGCTAGAATTACACCCCTGAATAAGTGTTTTCCAAGCAGCATTAAATTCTACTTGCAGCAAAATATCAAGTTTACTTTCAATACTTTCTATTAGTTTTAAAACTTTAGCAAACTTTATAGAAATATCAATGATCCCTTTAGAAGCTCCAAAAAGGGTCATTAAGGAAATAGGTTCACTCATGAATTAATTACCTTTCAACTCATGTACACGCTGCCATTCCTGCTGAGTAATCTTGTAATTGGTAGCATTCGGCTGACGAATAACAATCAGATTTTTCAACACAAGGTCTTGTTTTAAGTTTTCCCGTAGCAAAGGTTTTTCTAACAACTTGCTAGTGAATCGAATCCTGGCACAGGGTTTAATACCAACACGACTTGTATCAATCCAATAACCAATGTCAGGTGGACTAGCGATAATCTTAGGTGGTTCGGTAATCTCTGCGATCGCATATATCCCTGATTGCTCCCCAGATTTCCAGATCAGCACTCCGTCACCAGCAGCCATTTCTTTGGCATAGCGTGTGGCCAGCCAGGGCATCTGCTCAAAGTCGCGGATGCTATCAATGATGCGGTAATACTTGGGGTTTCCTTGAAATAGCCAATATGTCATGTTGTTAAATTAATTTTTGATTACTCGTCTTCATCTACAACATCGCTAAATGCCGAATCGTCTACCACTAATACTGGCTTGCCCATAGCAGCCTCAATTTTGGTAAGTATCATGCGCTGACGCGATACCATAAACCCCTCAAAGTCATCCTTTCGCAGTGTTATCGGATCAATTTGGTGTGTCGCCAAAATTGCATCCATACCTGCATCATCAAGCTGAACATTTTTCTGCTGTTGAAGCTGAATTAGATACTCACTCGGAGCTTTACCGCCAATCATCCGGTTTGCTTTATAGGATATGGGAGTTTTGTTGAGAATAGAGTTATAACGAGATGCGGGAATCCCTTGCTTGTCACACCAACTCTTCGGGAAGATATGATGGATGTCAAGCTTGCGTTCTTCCCAATCGCTTTCATCTAGCTCCTGAATAGTGGACTTCCAGAAAAAGTCTTTAGCTCCTTCACGCTGAATTAAAGCATTAACACCTTTATATGCAGCACTGGTTCGAGAACGCAAACTGCCTAAACGCGCAGGTTGAAAATTGGCATCCCGAACCGTATTAGGTTCTTCCTTGCCATCCTCAATCCAGTCGATAAGCTGTTGAATATCTAAAGCCATACGAGTTTCAACTGCCCCGCCGTACAATTCACCGAGGATACCGCACCAAAACCAACGAGCAATTTTTTCATAAACTTTCGGTTCTAGCCAGCGATCGCCTAACAATGCCATGACTGCGGCAAGAGGAATAAGTTGCGTGCGGTAAGGCAAATCGCCAGTTGAGAAAAACGATTCCTGACGCAACAATTTAGCTGCTTTCCAAAAACCTTGCATAAGAGGTTGTTTCCATTTTTGGAAAGCATCTAGGGGCAAAGACAGAACAGCTTCGCGCTTGGCAGTCACACCTGTTACTTGTTTACCTGTTTTACCTGCTTTTAAGTCTTGCTGGCGTTTCTCCAAAGTGTACAGCAGTGTCAGCCCTTGTAAAAACTCCGTAGGCTGGACTTCACGTAACAAACGCTGCTTTTTCAGATGTGACTGAATACCTTCAATCCCTTCTTGACTATTACCAAACCATTCATCCCGCAAGTTAACATTATCAGCAGCATAGCTGGCTGTCACTAGTTCAAAGACTGTTAATGGTTCGCCTCCTGTATTTACTTTTTCAAATACAAGACATACTGCCTCTTTTGTGTTGTTGCGGTTAAGCTCGATGATTGGTAATTCATAATAACGAAACGCATCAAGAACTTGGGTACGAAAGTCCATATAGCGATTCAATTTATTTGACTTATGAGTGAAGTCGTACTGGTTTAATCCTACTTCCCAAGCACCTGCATTAAGTATTTGATTACAAGGGAAATAAAAGTGTTCGTATTCTTTCTCTGGCGTACTAAGGTCAAGCTTGACATCACGCCCAAAGTTTTCCTTTTGAATGCGATCTGCATCAATGCTAATAATCGCGCTTTCGTAATGTTCTGCCCCCAGTAAGGCTGTTTCAATATCGATATAGTAATAACGCTGTACTACCTTCTTTTTAAAATCACGAGTTTGTACAGGTTGCTGAAATATTAATACTTGAGTTAATGAAGTCAGCCTTTGTTGCCCGTCAAGAAGCAGCTTTTTCAATTTATCAATTGTTGCTTGTGTTGGCTCTACTCCCTCAACAGGTCTAGCTTTAAACTTAGCATCGCCACCAGCTTCAAGTAACATAATTGCTCCCACAGGGAAAGCACGCGCAATACTAACTAACAGCGAACGGATGTGTTCATCATCCCAAACCCAACCTCTTTGAAAATCAGGCAGTTGAATTTCACCCGCTACAATACTATTTAACAGAGTTTGCAGTCTTGTTTTTGTAGAATCGAATGTAGACATAACTTTAATTTAATAAATATTCTCTGATTTGATTGCTGGCCAATGTAAACACGACTTTTCTCTGTTCGTTAGTTGCACCCCAAAAAACTGATTGTGAACCTGCACAATCTATCGGAGTTTGAAATTCAAAAGCCTCTGCTAATTGATAAATATAGTTGTTATATCCAGCTTGTCTACAGCCCGTAATCTTACAGGCCCCGATGATTGCACCACGTTTAATACTGCCTGGATGGATACCATACTCCGCAAAACATTCATCGCTGGTAGTTGATTTTGAGGCATGAATTAGTATCCATCCCTTCCGATTGGTAGGTTTACTTCTGTACTCTTCATCTTTCAAACCACGCACAATTGCATAAGCATAAGGCGGGTGAACTGACATCGCTTTTAGTTTAACTGGGTAGTTAATATCCATGATTTTTGGAGTTTTTGCTTACTAACAATTAAATAAAAATTAATTCACTTAATGCCCAGATTTTGCAAAATATAGTCCAATATCTTTCAAGGATCATTAAGTACGATAATGCTTGGGTCATAAAATACAAACTAGAAGACGTTCCCTAGCACGTGTAGCAGCAACATATCGCTCACAGCGTTCAAGTAGTTCAGCGTTTGCCAGATTATTCATTGCATCAGATTCATTGCTACACGCCATTGCGATCGCCCGAAATTCTAAGCCCTTAATTCGCTTCATTGTTCCTAGACGAACCCCAGGTTCCTCTGGGCCTTGATCTTCTCGTCTAGGCATGAGTTCAACAGTCAGAATATTCTCTGCTTTAATTGCTGCGCGGATTGCTGGTTTATAAGGTGTGACGCAGATTTCATGGGAAGCAAAACCATGTTGCTCAATCAATTCCTTTGCCCAATTAGCAATACGCTTTGCCTCTTCTTTTTCATCCGCGCACTGTACAATCTCTGGTTTTGGGCCTGTAAACACAGAGCGATCGCCTACAATTGTGGTTTGTCCTTGATCTAAATCGTCAATGATAGTGCCTTCGAGGATTGATTGAGCAAAAAGCCGAATTTGTTCACTGGTACGATAATTTACTTTTAATTGTCTGGAACGTCCTTTGACATATATACCAGCTAAATTTAAAGGTACTTTTCCCCGATAAATACGTTGATGTCCGTCTCCTGCAACGCATAGAGGATCTGAAAGTCCCCGATCTACCTGACTCAGAGCGGCAATTAATTTTAAAGCTTCCAGGCTGAAATCCTGCACTTCGTCTGCTAATACGTGTCTAAAAGGGGGAAAATTACCTTGCTCAACAGCAAATCGTGCTTGATGAATTGCACCTTCAAAAGTTAATAGATTTCGCTTGAGCAGTAAACGCCTGAAAGCCTGAAATATTGGCCATGCCTCACGTCGTTCTTTTCTTCCCATGCGAGGCCGACCTGTACGGACGGTAGTTAAATAAGCTTCCTCAGAATCAACTCCATTAGCATCAATTACAAGCTCAAACTCCTTCTGGAGTTCTGCTTTGGACATTGGTAAATTAACTATAGTTGGATCTGCCCAAACCTCATCCCAAAGCTCTTTGAGTTCTTCAGGTGAAGCAATTCGCCCTTTCCATCCACTGCGAGAACAAATAGTGCGGGCAAGCTGATTTAAATTAGTAACTTCAATGTGTTCTGCTGCTATTGGGTCGAGGCGGCGTAAGTAACTTTTGATAGTCACAGATAGGTTAGTTGTAAAAGTAGTTAGCAGTATCCGTTCCTTGGGATTTTTGAGATGCTTGGCAAGGTAAACAGCGCGGTGCATTAAAGCAACAGTTTTACCAGTCCCTGCCGCACCTGTAATACTCATAGCTCCATTAGTTCGCCACTCAACAATCTTCCGTTGTTGGGGATGGAGAAAAATTCGCCACTCTTCTAACGAGCCACCTTCCAGCATTGCTTTGAGGGTTTCTTCCCCTTCAACTACTACTAAATCTCGGTTTGGTCGCTGGGTAAGCCCTGAGAAATCTCCGGGGCCAAGAATAGTTACAGGTTGCTCATTTTCTACATGGGTTCCTAGTGCTAGGGCTAGGGCTTCGTCTAAAGATAAACCAGCTATAACCCCTACAAGAACTTCATAGCATTCTGGTGGGAGATATTCGCTCAACACTTCTAACTCTTGGTCACTCTTAATTTGTCGAACTGCTGGGATCAGTAGCTGCGGTACTCCAGCATGGAATAGTTCATCATCGGCAAGATTTTGCAGGGGATAATCATGAACTGTTGGTGTTGGAGTTACAGCATCTTGCAATGCTGCTGTGGTTTCTTGAACGTCAAAGATTTGGAACGCCCCAGTGCTGCTATGTACTTCAAAACGCTTGTTTTTTGCCCAAGCATAAGCACGGTCGTGGGAATCAATATGAACTAGCAGAAAGGTATCGCCTTGTTCTGGGGCAATGACAATAGCCCGATAGCCATCTGGTAAGTCTGCTCCGCGAACTTTGGGATCGAGCATGGATTCTTTTAGCCCATGCAATCCAATTGCTGTGTCCCAAGGATTATTTTGAAACTTCTCAATTAGTTCTGGAACTTTTTTTTGCACTTTTTTGGGCAGTTTGTGAAAATGCTTCAGCACTTGGGCGTGCATCATGAGGTAAGCCATCAATTATTCTCCCTGGTTGCAATTAGTTCAATTAAAAAAGCAGTACCTTTTGCTTGTATTTCATTCGCAGTGACAACAGTCCAACCAGTGGCTTGCCAAGCCGAAACCAACAAGGCTTGGTCTCCCCCTAAAACTGCAATTCGAGTCTCTAACCATGCCAACTCTGCTACGGCGTTTTCATCAATTGCCTCATCTTCATAAGCAGCTTGCGGTACTGGCACTCCTGCTGCTGCCAGTTCGTCAACGACATATCGCAGTGATGAAATTACCTCAGATCGCACTTGCACCCATTCTCCACTTGCTTGGGCAAAGCTGGTATCAGGAAGTACATCCGGTGCAGTACCAGTTTCTACCTCTGAGGTAGTGAAGAAGCTGAACGCTCCACAAAACTGCAACAGGTTGAGGCAAGACAGAAACTTGCGCCAGCGAGGACGATAGGTTTGGGTGGCTAATCGCTCAGTTTCACTGTCATCTAAGCGGGCAGTTACCCGCACGCGATCGCGTCTATTTGTCAAGCAATCAGCAATGGTTGAAAGGGCGATAACATCTGTTCCACCGCTAATTTTGTCGTAGCAGATCCACTCGCCATTATCGATGCTGGTGGGAACAATAAAATTCTGACCACTGCGCCAATTATTCAAGGCAATACGCAAAGCAGATTCAGCATAAGCATATTTCTCGGCTAGTATTTCTAAAGGAAATGCGGCTGTAAACTCTGCTAAACGTCGCCAACCACTAGCTTGAGGACATTGGATAAATCCTGTGATTTGTTGCCAAGCGTTACCAATTGCTAATCTTCCTGAAGGTATGCCTTGGTGAATGCCTGCATTCGCAAAAATCTCTACTTTTGTTGCTATTGCTTGAGGAACAACCAAAAAGTCTTCTAACTTTGTTGCTGTCAAATCATCCCATGTTAGATTCCAAATGTGATAACGACCAGAAGCGAGAATAGCTCGTCGCTTTGCCATGTCATCGGCTAGTCGATTAATTTCTACATGAAACTCAAAGCCATCAGTGAAGATAGCGACTGGTTTAATCGACTCGTCATCAGCACACCTAAGCAGGAAGTCTGGTTGACAGGCGATCGCAACCCCTTGGGCTAATCCCAACTGCGGCTGTAGCTCAAGCTCCCAGGTGCGGCTGGCGTTGGGTAAATTAAAGCGAAAACCTGCCTTACCATGTACTAAGGTTTTCTCCCAAATGCCGTTATGCTCATTCACCCATTCTTCCAGCTTGCTGACAAACTTGCGCTCTAAAACACTGCCAAGCAAGGAATTATCAGGAATTTCAGTGAGGGCTTTGTGTTCCACTCGCCGTTCGCCTGCGGCAATTAGTTGCTTTAGCAGTTTAATGCCCCGTTCTCGGCTGATGGATGTAGCACTGTATTGTTGAGCATAAGTGCGGATGCAACGATAGCAGCCATCTGTATCGCGATCGCTTTCTTTTTCACTCAGCCGCCCACAACGGCAGGTTTCTAAAGCATCTAAGGCACGGCGCATCACTGTCATGATGCCTTCCCCTGTCCTTCCCGCAGCATCGGTTTCTTGAAATAGGGTTTTGAGGTAGCCTGTACCACCAGGAACCCGATCCAAGATGATTAAATAATCGCGTTGTACATTCTTTGCTCCATCGGGCAGTCGCTGGGGAAAGATAGTTAGGTGACTAGGATCGCCCTCAAATCGCAGCCGCAATCCCAACAATATACAGGCTTCCAAAGTCGGGATGTCGTCATCAATCCAAGATGGAACAAGAATCCGAATTGCCTCTGAACGAATCTCACGATACAGGTACACCGACTCTGCTTTAAAAGGATTGCTAGAACGACCTTCTGTTTTGGCTTTTTCTTGTCGCCGACGAGCAGAACAACTGCGGCGGTGTGTTACCTGGTCGATGAATTTTCCTGGTGTGGCAACTACGCCACAATCTGCACAAACTTGAAAGCCACGCTCAGGGGCGTGTCCCTCTGGGCCGAAAGCCACTGTGCCAGCTTCATCAAAATAGCCGACGTTAATTTCACGCAAGACTACAGCAGCACGATATTCAACCCCAAAGGGTAGGGTTTCTTCGCCTACTGCTCCTGTTGGCTCGTCAACAGTGAGGTCAAAACTCCGTCGCCTCTGATAAATAGTATGTTCTCGTTCATCAGAGCGATCGCTTGAAAGACTATCATATTGTTCCATCACCGAGATAGCTTCCGACCGCGAAAATTCAATGAAGGAACGGTGTTGACCAATATCTGCTTGACTATCATCACCACCGTCATGACCGCATTGAGGACAAGCTGGTTCTTGGTTGATGTTGCTGGTCAAGCGCATATGTCCACATTGTCCGCAAATTGCCCAGGTTTCTGTTAGCGGTTCCTCTTTACTACCAATGGAAATTTGCTGAATCTCAAACTGGCGTTTATGCGTGTAAAAGTGATTGTGGGGAGCTAATTCTCTGAGTGCAGTAGCAGCAGGTCTGACAACTTCAATTGGGGGAACGGGATTTTCTCTAACTCGGTGGCGATTATAAACTGAACCATAAAAGCGCACACCAGATTCAGGAAAGGCATAATTTGGTAATAGTCCGTGGTCAGTCAGTAACTCTAGGGTGGTGATGCGAGATAGGCTGTTTTGTCGTCCTTTCAGGACACGCAGTTCATCTTCAATTTCTCGCAGTGCATCTTCCTCATGTTCTTCAATCTGAGACTTTTGATTCTGCAATCTTCTTCGGGCATTTTCTATTTCCCGTCGCTGACGGTCAAACTCGTTAACAACTTTGCGAATCCGTTGCTGGAGTAGTTCGGTTATAGTCTCGCTACAAAATCTTGTTCTTGTATCGTCTCGAATTACATCCAGAAAACGTGCTAAGAAAGACTCTTGCAATTGCGTCTCATTTTGGCCCATCCATTGCAACATTTGCGGAATATGGCCTTTGGAATTCTCGATATCCCGAATCAATAATGTGCCAGTCCGGGGTAATTCTGACAAATTTCCAGTTTTTACCGCCGAGTCAAAACAGTAGGCAAGATACTGACGTACTAGGACAGCTGAAGCATCCACCCAACACCCAGGCGGGTCAACTTTACCACGTAGCATTTCCACAGGTCGGGCATAAAAGAAAAGGTCATGGGGTTGATGCTTGATAACTGAGACAATTAATGCTGTACCTGTTGCCCGTCCTGCTCGACCAATTCGCTGAAGATAACTAGCTGTGGTGGGCGGTATGGAACATAACATGGTGCTGGATAAATCGCCGATATCAATCCCCATTTCTAGAGTACTGGTGCAGGTCAGCACGTTGGGGTCGTCTGTATGTTCGTTCCGCGCAAAGGTACGTTCTAGGGTTTCTCTTTCGTCTGTCGCTAAAAGTCCTGTATGTTCGTTGGCGACAACTCGACGTAAAGCACCTTTGCGATAGCGGTCTTGGTAGTATATTTGTCTTTTGGTAAAGTCTTCACGACGATACGCGCCTGCCCTCGCACTGTATTCTAAGCTAGGCGCGCCATTCCAGAAAATTGCTTCCTGTTCTGGACGAATTATTTGTCTGCCTGTTTCCGAGCAAATTAACCGGACTCCGTTTGGTACTAAACTTACGGCTTTGGGATTAATCGCGTAGTAAGCTTTATTACCATCTGTATGCAGCCTTATTAAAAGTTTTGTCGTTTCTGCTGCTTGATATAACAGTCTGAGCAAGTCTACTGTCTCTGCTTCACTCATCGGATAGTTCAGTACCCGATGTGTCCACCGGATATGCCAAGGCTGGGTATTCCCTGAAGTGTTGCCAAAGATAAAATCGTGATTGCGATCGCTCACAGTAACCATCAATTTAGGTCGATAACGACTCATCGGCGGATGAACTTCTCGGCTCAAAATTGCACGTCCAAAGGGAGCTTTCCCCCAGTAGCTTTTGCGGGCTAAGTCTTCTAGGTAAGAATGTCCCAATGCGCCGCGTAATCGATAACGATACAGTATTCCCAGTAGCCAGCGACGCAGGTTGTCTTCGCTAATTTTTTTCAGTTGCGTATCTACAGACTCGATGCGATCGCTAATTTGCTTCACAGTCTCATCTATCTTCTGCCAATCCCAGGCAACACAGGCTGAACCACTCGCTTCTATCGTGCGTCCCCGCAGTAGCATGACTCCAAACTCGCTGGTGGCTTGCCAAGTTAGCCTTGTTTCGATATCCGATGCTAGGGCAGTTGGGGGATTTGTGAGTTTAGGATTGTTGCGATAATTAAGGTAATCTTGGTAATCATGTAAATCTGGTGGCAACAAAGCAGCAATCGCTTTTTTCATCGTCCCTGGTTTGCCAATTCCGGGCTGACTCCACCATTCCAATAAGCGTTTTCCTACTTCTGTTAAGGGTAAACCTGCTATACCAGCATCATTAATTACCCCTTGCAGGGCAGTGCGAAAGGTGAAGTTATAAGTCCGGGCTGAGAGAAACCCGGCACGATGGGAAGCATCCTGAACGCTATCCGTGAAAGCCAGCAGTTTTGGATCGTTGTTGAGCATAGATCCAAATAACTCATCCACCATAACGCTTGAAAGGGTAGCGGAACGGGAACCAATAATAAAAATGCTCTCCCGCGAACCGCAACAAGGGCAAGCCTGAACTCCGCGCATGGAACCATTTTCTAGTTTTTCACCATCTTGGTTGAAGGCAACCCGCAAGCGGCGTGTGTCATTAGTTAAAGGACAAGCCCCCTGTCCTTGGCGCAGGACTAGACTGGAGGGATGGAGATACCAAGCTCCAAACAAATCTCCTGAATTGATTGAGCCATCGCTATCTGGGACAATTAGCACAATGCGTTGGTCGTGGCTACCATTGCGACCAAACCAGCCCCGGTAAATAGCACTGATATCATTAGTCAGCTTAAAACCTTGAACGCCTCTGGCATTAACGGCGGTATCGGATTGACGATTTTGCATACCAATCCAGCCAGAAGCACCGCACTCGTTACATTGGAAGGCGGGAAGTAAGGTCTGTTCTGGCGAAGGTTCATCTAGCCAACCAAAAATCGGCTGTTCTGCCACGACTCGACCAATCCGCGCTAATTCTCGTACCCAAAGCTGCACTTGAGTAGGGACTAGAGGAAAGGCACGTTTGCTGCGAATTTCTTTGGCGTGGGCAACAAGGGCAAAGAAGGCTGTAATAATCCGCTTCCGGTCTTCTAAGTTAGCGACAGCAATAAAGGAAAAATCTTTGGCTGCTAACCTTTCTACTAACTTTGTCCAAGTCAAGGGGCCTTCCAAAGAACGTTCAGCAGCGTCGAAAAGTTCCAGCAGGTGCTTGAATAGTTGCGTACCTTTTAACCAATCTCCTAAAGCAACTGACCAACACTCAACAGCAGTATTGCGATTGCCTGCTGTTGGTTCAGCAAATTCTGGCCCGCCCCAAATCTTTGCTTGGCGAATAGCGTAGGCTGTAGCATCTTCGTCTGCTTGGGGTTCGCAGTCTTCAGAAGTTGGTAAATCTAGGGAAATCAGGTCTTGTTCTGGTTTGACAATTTCCTCAACTGTCAGCCGATCCTCGACAATTACGGCTTCTGTGGGAATTTCTTCTTCAAACAAAGTGCTGGCAAACCGAGCTAGGCGATCGCCTCCTGTCTCGACTGTATCTACTGATATTGTTAAACCAAGAGCGCGATCGCTGCGGTCGCGGTCGTCCATTGTGGCACTTGTACCTACAACGCAGAGTTTCCCTTTGGGAATACTCAGTCTTTCTTTGAGTCGGCGAATCAAACAGGCGACATCTGCACCTTGTGCGCCATCGTAAGTATGAAGTTCATCAAGGACAAGATATTGCAGGGTGTCCGATTGGTTGAAACGCCAAAGATGCTGGTCTTGTGGTCGTAGCAGCAGAAAATCCAGCATTTTGTAGTTAGTCAGCAGGATGTCTGGCGGGTTTTCTAGTTGGGCTTCGTGGTTGGTAATGCCGTGGTCTTTGCCCATGCTGGTTGTACCAGAATCTTGGGAGGTGGGATCGCCAGGGTCGTAACGTCCGGTGTAAGTACCGACGCGAACACCTGCTTTTTTCAGTGCTGGGTCATCCCAAATAGATTTGGCGAAGCGGCGTTCTTGGTCGGCAGCCAGGGCATTCATCGGGTAGAGGACAATTGCTTTAATCCCAAGCTGTCCGGCTTGTTTGGCTCGCAGACAGTGATCGAGTAAGGGGTAGAGAAAGCACTCAGTTTTACCGGAACCTGTGCCAGTAGTGACGAGGGTGGGTTCTGGCTTGTGGTTTTTGCTACTTAACCGTCTCCAGGCGACAGCTTGATGGCGAAAGGGAAGGAAGAGAACGTTGAGGTCAAAAGGAGGGGTATAAGGTTGATTTACCAACCGGAAAGGGCGGCGCAACTGTACCCACGGGCCTTTAAACAGTCCTCGTTCTGGGTCTTGGAGGAATTGTTCAAAGGCACGACTGACGGAGCGATCGCGAAAATCAAAAGTAGATTGCAGGTAATAAAGCACCTGGCGGCGGATGTTTTCGGCAATATGGGCTGGTAGCATAATTAAACTCCGCCTCCGTAGCGTTTCTGCAAGACTTCGTAAGCTTGGGCATAGTCGGCTTCGCGGTCAACTTTGGTAAAAGGCGGATAGAAGGTTTTGGTGACTGTTTCTAAACCATCGTTTATTTGCCAACTTACGGTGAGAGGTGAAGTGCCGTTCCAGTTTTTGAGGGCTTCGCGGACTTCTTTACCTCCAGGGGCTTTACGGTTAGTGCTGGGGAGGCGTTGACCTTTTGCGTCGTATTCATCGCCAAGTTCGTATTGCCGCATGACGGGGAACTGTACGCGGTAGATAGTGGTGAGTTCGTCGAGGGATAAACCGAGGGCGAGGGCTACCAGGACATCAATTTCGAGGAGGGCTTGGCGGCGGGAGTAGTCGCTGCGGAGGGGTGAATGCCATGACCATTGATGAGGGTCGAGTTCGTGCCAGGAAGACTCGAAGGAGTCTAGCATTGGATTTTCTACTGCCCAATTGTCTTGAGTGATTTGGGTGAGGGCGACGGATGTCCAGAGGTCGGCGTAGTGTTTGGTGAGGGCGTTGAGGCGTAAGCCTCGGTGCATGATGGGGGTGATGTGGGGGTCTGAGATTTTGGGGAGAATTTTCAGGTCAGATTCTAAAATATTGGTTCGACCTGCTGCACGAATTAAGAAATCAAAAATAACTGTTGTACAAACAGAAGCGAAAGCTACAAGGTTATAAACCTGCTCAAAAGCTATAGAAGAAATTGCATTTATATGAGTTACTTCAGGTGGTATGATAGCACTAATTAATGTTCTTTCATTGCTAAGACTTGCCATAATTCTGTTGACAAATCTATATGTATTTCTAATATGATTAAAATCTTTGGATTGAGTAATTTCTGCATAGTAATTAGCTCTATCGCTCTTTTTATTCCCAGGTCTATAAACTGCTCTTGGTAAATAATGTTCTGGTAATGTAGTTAAGTCAACATCATCATAAGCCTTATTATGATTACAGTGATTTCTTGGATTTTTATTTAAAGGTGTTCCTACATAAAAATGAGGGCCACTAATAACCCAATCGCTTGTATGTTGTGGTTGAAAGCTTGGGTTATCTTGTCGCGTAATTATACCATCCCGTTGAGATGATGTTTCGTCAAACATGACTGTAGAAAAGTATTTTTCCCCCAATTCAGGAAGAAATTTTAAGGCTTTGTTAATCTTGTTTATAACAGTTACTAGCTGACGAGCATGAACTTGTGGTAAACGAGCCTCAATAATTGGTACAGAAAAATCTTCAAGTAAGTTATGAAAAGTTTCTAAGGTTTTTTCTGTTACGTAAACAATACGATCACAATGACCTTTAGTTTCCCAGCTTTCATTATCTGTTTTGAGTCCAGGAACAGGTTCTTCTTTAGCCTTGTGATTGTAACAGGCTGTTATAGTTATAGGAAGATAAAGATTAGCTAAATGTGCAAAATTTACATTTTCTTTTAGAACTGAAAAAATATTGAGGCTAAAATTTGTTTTATTATCAACCTCAGAAAATAACTTCATCTCATTCTTAAAATGATAATGTCCAACCAACCTACGATAATAAGTATTTCTTAATCTTCCATGAGTTCCATCATCATAAGGGCTTTCCTGATGCAACAACCCTCCAAAGCCTTCTTTACCTAATAAACTCCAACTTTTAACAATAAAATTTTTATATAAATTCGTTCGGCTTCCTCGCAAATCTTCATAAAGTCGGTGACAATTTAAAAATGCAACGGTTCCCAAACTAGATTTTTGAGCATTTAAATAAATTCTTCTGTTGAATTCATCTTTTAAAAGTTGAGGGTGTTCTTTATTAAACTCTGCACTTCTAACTTCCCGAACTCCTAAAATTGGATTGAAATCACACAATAATGCTGCATCTGCCCAAGACACTTTTAACCAAGGCGGGTTTCCTAAAATCACATCAAACCCTTTCGACTGACTTGCATCACACCCCAAAACCTCAGAAAATGCCAACTCCCAATGCTGAAACCTCTCCTGTTCTGCAACATCCCGACTCACGCGATACCAAGACACCGCCGCACACAGCAAATCTGTATCTAAATCAGTCTGTGCAGTAGCTTTAAGCAAATTCGCGCCATCAAAATTGCAGCGAAAGGCTTTAATACTTAAATCTCCTGACCGGGCTAACAATATCTGCGCTGCTTCTAAATAATCTTCTCGCCTTGGCAATGCTTCCACTTCATCCATCGACCAGAAAAATAACGCACACCAAGAGTCCATTAACAACTTCAACCGTTGAAAACTGCCAGAGGTAGATTCTAGTTTTGCCTTCACCTCTTCCTGTAACGCCAAACTGGGGCCGGGTTCTGTTGCTGGGGGTTGAGGCCACACACTACCAGGACAAGCTGTTTTCTCTAATGCTGCTAACCGTTCCTTGGCATATTGCTGTTCGTGTTGGTCAATTAAATCGCTAACAGCCAGGGCTAAGTTTACCTCTGCTTCTGTCCATTTGCTTTTGACTTCTTTTCTCAACCATTCCTTAGCTTGCTGCACCTCTTGGGGGTGAAACTGCTTGACCAAAGCATCCCCAGCAGTGGGAACCATATCAGGGTCAAACACTAGGTAGTGATAAACTTCGTTTTTGCCTCGCTGTTCTCCTGGCTGGAGTTGACGGGGTTCCAAGGCTTCATTACCGCTTTTGAGATGCACTCCTGCCAATAATTGCGCCTTTGTCCAGACGGCGCGGCGTGCGCCAATTAAACTGTTACCTGCTCGCAGTCGTAAGCCAAACCAAGGCGTTGCTCCCCTTACCCATTCTTCCGTACCATCCTCATGAGTTAACTTCGCCCGGTGCATGGAGTTGAGCCACAGGGACAGTGCGCCCAATTCTACCGCCGTGGGGTTGAGGTCTACGCCGTAAAGATTGCGGGTAGTGATGTAGTGTCTAACGCGACGCAATTCATCAGGAAAATCCGCAGGTTCAATCGATTGATTCAGTTGTTTCTGCTTCAATTCCAGGTATTTTTGCGCCAGTTGGTTTGCTGCCTCATTTAAGAATGCACCGCTTCCCATTGCTGGTTCACAGACTGTTAATTGCAGAATTTTGTCGGCATCTTCTGGAGTATAGCCTTGCAGCAATGGTCGCAAAGTTTCTTCAACTAAGCATTTTGTTAACACTTCCGGCGTGTAATAAGAAGCACTCTGCTCTCTATCTAATCCCGACAGGTGCAAAATAAATGAGCCTTTAGCATAAATCCGGGGTTTGCCATCATTGAGGCGTTCTACTTCATCTTTCTTAAACTCTTCCAATCGTTCTTTAGGGACAAACCAAGTTTGGGTTTTAGACTTGCTAAATTCATCCTGAGCGCGTTTTACTTGGATAAAATCTTGCTCGGCAAACATCCCCTTGTAAGATAAAAGCCCTTCGTAGACTGCACCTAGTTGGTTAATCCCCAAGTCTGCGTAGTTTACCCGTCCGGTAGTTTTGGTTTTTTCGTCGTAGCTGAGAGACAACAGACGGATAACCTGTTGCAAACATCGGTTGGAAAGTTGCGCCCGACTCAACAATGGGGTAGCTTTCGGGTCAAAAAGTGTGGCGGTTAAAGGTGGTAACTCAAAAGTCCGTTGTTGTTGGGCAAGTTGCAATTGCAACTGGTCGGGATTTTCTTCCTGTTGCAGAGGGTGAAATCCTTCGTGGACTAAGGTGAACAGTCTATTTAAATGTGTCTGAAAGTAAGTTCCTTCGGCAGACTGTTCAGAAAGTGGGACTAACTCTAAATCGCGCAATGCTTCCAAGCTGTAGCCCAAACGGTAAGCATCATCATTGATTGGTAAAACACCCAATTCCGCCCCATGCGCCTCCGCGTAGAAGCAGAATATTAGGCGATACACAAAGGTCAAAGCTTCATGACGTAGTTGCTCGGCGGTGACAGTAGTTGAACCATCAGGTAAAGCTTCCTCTGGGCGCAGGTTAATCATACCTAAACTGCGACGACGGCGATCGCTCACCCATTCATTTGCTAGTAACTCAATTGCTTCTCGTACTGCGACCTGAAGGTTTTCTGTCACCCCATGAGCCAGCTTGTGGCTTTGTTCTCCCAAGGTATCATGCAATAATTCCACAGACTCACTATCTGGAGCCAGCGTCTCCCGTGATAAGAAAGTAGCGATTTGCTCAAAGGTCGCTTTCTCGTTGCGACCAAAAGCTTCATCTAAATCAAAAGCCAACCAGCGTCCGTTAGCATAAGTTTTGCGGTCAATTAACAGTATTCGACTTCCTGCCAGAATCATCACCCAACGCGGTGGTTCTTCAGTTTTAAAAATCTCACCAATTGCCCGGCCCCAATCACCTTGTATCAGTTTGTGGTTAGAATCAACCAATTGTTCTAATAATGGCTTTCCTTCTAGGGGGTCTTCACTGGCTGCGCCATCTGGCAAACTGCCATCGGGAATGCAAAACACACTCTCGCAGACAACCAACCAAGGTTGTCCAAATCGCTGTAATAGTCCCAAAATCGGAATGTAGACATCGCCACTTTCTACAGGCAAATCCATCGCGTCTAAGTCGCTGTAGCCAATTGCCTGTAATAAGTAGGAATGCCAAGATTGAATTTCTACACCAGCATTGCGTCGCTGATTCCAGTCCAATTCTTCAATAGCTTGGGCTTTGGCTTTAAAGTATCGCTGTGCTAACTTCTGCAATTGCCGGGGTGATGCGGCTGCGCCTGCTTCCTTCCACGAAGAAGTAAACTTCTGTGCGTCTTTGGAAAACGTAGTATCGAGGTAGTGAGATGAATAGTATTCACCAACATTGTGAATCGCAAAATCTAAAGCCATTATTTCACTCCTTCGATAACCAAAACTAACCGAGTAATGGGCGATTCCCCTGGTAGCAAGTGCATATCGCGCCAATGTTGCTGACGGTCTTTGAGATATTTGTCCATTTCGTCGCGCTCTCGCTGCAAGCGTTTAGCCGACGCGCTGTTGGGGTCAATTTCTGCAAGGTGCTGGTCAATAATTTCTCGCCGTTTCTGACTCCACTGTTGCAGCCGTTGTTCTTCTTGTTGCAGTAGAGGTTTGACCTTTTCCTGACGCTGTTTTTCGAGCGATCGCAAATGTTCTAAACTAGCTTCTACTGCCGCAGGTATTAACAGTTCAGCCGCAGCAACTCGCGCTGGGGTCTTGCTATTTGCCAGTCGCTCAAATCCCGCAGATGCCAAAGTATTCCGCAGAGGAGCCATTTCACAACGACCACCAGGGCGAATGCGGATGGAATGGGTATCCACAACCAACGGCGTACCTGCTTTGGATGGCACTTGTCCAATAAAACAAAATGCTAATTCCCCTTCTTGGAGTTCTCTAGAAGTGACTATAGGGGCTTCTCCCCGTGCAAACTGCATCAGCAAGCGTTCTACTAGCCACTGCATAATCGGGTGAGTTTCACTACACAACAATTCCTTAGACCAGTAACCAGAAGTATTACGAGCAGCCGTAATTGCCAGCTTCACCCGTTCCACATCGTCTGTCAGCCGAAACTGGTCGCCTTCCTGCCATGCCTCTTGAGGAATTGCCGTTCCACCAAAAATGATGTCATTTTTCTGTGAAGGCGCACCCAAACGCCGCTTCAAATCGGGAGGGGCTGTCAGTGTCAGCATTCGCCCCTCAACTTCCAGAGGTAAATACTCTTGATTTGATTCCTGCAATAATCGGTAAGCTGCAACTAAGAAATCAAAATCTTTGTAAAAACGAATACGTCCGTTATTAGCCTCCACAGACTCTACTTGTTTAGAGGAAACATTATTCCCCCTGCTTCCTCTGCTCTCTTCTCCGCCCAGCAACAACGCCACCAAATCATCATCATCCTTGAGATTACCTGCGGAAATGATTAATTCTAAGTCGTTGGCTTCTGTGGATGTAGTTGCACTCTGCCCCACTCGCTTGTCTAAAACATTGCTATCTGCTTTCAACAAGCCCTGTTGGGCAATGTACTCTTCTTCCTTTTGCGGATCATAAAGCTGAAGCAAACTCTCTCCAGACCTAGTACTGCGGTTAATTTCTTCTACCTTGTCTATCAGCCGTTCAAAAATAGCTGAATCTCCCTTTAGCAGTCCGTTTTTTGTCTCAACCATCAAATACCGAAGAATCGACGTTTGGGTTTGCCCAATGCGGTCAACTCGCCCGTTGCGTTGAATTAGCGTGATAATCGACCAGGGCAAGTCATAGTGAATAACGTGATGGCATTGGTGATGCAGGTTAATTCCCTCGGATGCTACATCAGTGGCAATCATCATCCGCACAGGTGAAGATTTTGTCCCAAAAGCTTCTACTGCTGCCATTAAATGCACATCTGGAAAAGCCCCACTAATGGAAGCGATCGCCTGATGCGGTTGGTCTTCAAATTTTTCGCTGTGTTGAAGATTAAATGCTTGAGCGATCGCAGCAGTTAACGCCTTCTGAGTTTCTACATACTCGGTAAAAATCAAAACACGCGGACAACGCTCTTGTCCATTCCAGCCAATTTCTTGCAGTTGTTTCAGCAACAGTTGAAAACGGGAGGAATCAGTTAATGCAAGTTTTCTCAGGGCTGTTTCTAGCCCTTTTAAATAAGGTATTTCTGGACTTTGAGGGTTTTCAGCTTGCAGTTTTTTCAGTCGTTTGGAAACAGTACTAGCGCAAGATTCCGGGCTAGAAAGAAACTGTTTGTAGAGTCCATATTGAATTAAACGCTGATTTCTCCACTCTGAATACTCCTCCTTTTGGTTCTGGATTGCCTGTCGCAGTTCGCCCAAAATCCTATATGCAGTTTCTTCTGCACTTGTCGCCTCCGCCGTGGTTTCCTGAAGGGGTACAACAAGTCGTTCAGTAAGTTGCAGCCCAACTTGATGACGCACATCTTCTTTAAAGCGCATCAAGTAGAAGCCACGAATATCATCTGCATCATACTCTCGATAACGAGGATCAGGGATTGCTGATGGATCTAGTAAGGAAATTAAACGCCCAAAAGTTTCTCTTTTACCATTATGAGGTGTTGCTGTGGTCAGCAACATACTATCTGTGCGCCTTGACAGCAACCGTGCTAACTTATGGGCTTGATGATTCTCAGGAATACTAGCCCCAGCAACGTTGTGCGCTTCATCAATTACCACCACATCCCAGCGAGTATCTTCTAAGAAATGGCGATAGCGTCCAACATCCTTGAGTGTGTCAATGCTGATAATGACTCGATGATAAACCTCAAAGGGGTTCTTATTAGTGGGAATCTGTAACCTTAATTTAGCAATGCCTTGAGAGTCTAACCTTACCAGAGGAATACTGAAACGGTTCCAAAGCTCTGCTTGAAACTGTGTCAGCATGGATTTTTTGGTTAACACTAAAATCCGATTTGCCCGTCCCCGACGGATTAACTCTGTCAGGATCATGCCAACCTGTATAGTCTTGCCCAATCCAACCGCATCCGCCAGTAGCAATCTAGGTCGAAGTTGTTCCAGCGATCGCTTGACTGCGATAATCTGAAAAGGCATAGGGTCAAATGCACCTAACCCTTCCAGATCAGCTTCTTCCCCCGCCGCAGGCATCTGCCGCAATTGTGCTTCTAGGAACAGTTTGGAGCGACGGAAACCATTTGAATTATCAGCAATTAATCTAGTCTTACGTGGATCTACTGACTCAATTTTGTCAAGCTGAGTCAAGAAAATTGCCTGATATCCTCGAACCAGTTCATCAACTCCAACTACTTGCACTGCATGTTGTGTACCTGCATCGTTAGAGGCATTTATACGCTGTACAAGCCATTCAGCATCACGACATAAAACCCGCATTCCAGGGGCTAAGGGCAGAATATTAAGCATTAATAATAAATAATATAAGTAATAGGTTATACCTGTAATAACCCACTACTAACTGGCGGTCAATGTTAGATTTACATAGAGACTAATGAGTACAGCAGCAAACCGCATCATAATTTTGCTGCGAGCGCATTAAGTAACCCGTTTAAGCGCAATTGCTTCGGTGAAAGCATAATTTGACGAAAAATACAGTTAGGAATAGTTTTCCTAGTAACTCCAGTCAACAACATAAGAATATAACTTAACACTCTGTATTAGTGTTTTCTTTTAATCTTTAGTTTATTGAGAATGCTACTTCATCTATGATCTTGTATTCTTTCTCTATCAAACTAAGAGCTTCTTTTCTCAAAGCATAAGATAAGCCCGGTTAAAATTCCCAAAGACTTCAGAAACCTCTGTACTGCTACTCCAGCCTATTGAAATATACCTGGCTGATGCGATTGCAGAATTTTTATTCACCTATACAGCTAATATTACTCGAAGCCAAAACGCTCACTCCAGTATTCTTCAAAATCTCCGTATTTACAAAACTATTGCTTAACTAAATGTCTGACTAATCTTGCATTTAAAGCAACTTTAAAACACAGTTCCTCAAATGGAGATTCCGGTTCCCATACCGTAAATTCCTCTATGTCATCTGCTATCCCTAGTATTGGCTTAGGTAGCTTAAATATTTCTTTAAATTCATACCCAACAACAGGATCATCGCCCCATTCATTCTGAGCTTTGAAAAAAGACAAGTCTGTACCTAGGTAGTGCTTATTAGCATCTGCCTTAAATTGGCTTTCGTCATATTCAAATATTTCAGCCTTTGCTGTAGCAAGAATAGAATTTACAGGAACAACATCTTTTGCTACACCACCTGCAATAAGTCTATTTTCTCCTCTTTCTTGGTCTAATTCATCAATATACAAAGCAGAATGAATTAGAAAAAAATTAGCATCGTTATAGGAAGTATTAAGTATTATTGTTGGTATTCTCCCAACCATTATATAGTAGGCTTGGTCTGGTGCTAAAGCAATTGCATAGTTTGTTTGTCCCATTTTACCCCAATCAATTTTTCTTATATCTTAATAAACACTAAATAATAGTATTGAAGAATAATATTCACATTTTCTTTTTAATTTATCTCTCTATTTGATTCCAAGCCTGAGTAAATGCAGCTTTTTCAACAGAACTGCTTGCACCCCACAAGGGACACTGCTTACCTTTAATTGGAATAAAATTTTTAAAAAATGTAGGGTTAATAAATGTATATACATAACAAGGTTCACTATATCGGCAATCAACTAATTCAGCTGCGCCAATAATACATCCTCTTTGTACATTAGGTGAAATATTATATTCTTTAAAAGCTTCATCACTGTCCATTGACAGTCCAGCTTGGATTAATGTCCATCCACGGTGATTGGTGTTTTTTCGTCGAATCTCCATATCTTCTTTACCCATTACAATTGCATAAGCAAAAGGAGCATGAGTAGTTAAACATTTTAGACTTTCAGGCGCGTTTTCAATAGGCGGACGATAGTTATTTGTTAAAATATTCTTTTGCTTAATTTCATTTATCTGCTCGTCTGATAGGTCTACTATAAAATTACGAGATTTTGTATAATTAGCCATCTCAGCTATTTCTAGCCAAGTTCTCTCAGGAATATCTAACACCTTTTCTTGAGGAATAATAATTCTTGGAAAAGCATCTTCTGGATCTACGTGTCCTATACGAATACCTTGAGAGAGAATACTAATTTGATATTCTTTTATGCTCATGTATGATTATCAAAAAATATTGGCTATCTTCTTACCCATTAACGTAAGTAAAAAGCTAAAACTCTATGTATATATGACTTATACTTCTATTATTGTATTCAATATTACTTATTTGTTCACAGTAAAACTACGGGATAATTAAGCTATAACTCAAAAGCTACCAGTTTCCAACTCCAACACACTCAACACTTTTTCCTCCAAGTCCGTCAAATAAGCCCGATTCAACTTCCCCAACGACTCCAAAAATCTCTGCACCGACTCCTCCAGCCCACTCGAATACACCGCATTGATGCGATCGCAAATCTGCTGCATCTGTTCGCATTCTTGAGGCAAGTATTCATAAGACTTCAAATGCTGCACCCCAACCGTCACTTCGCCATCCCAGGTTCTCACAGTACAGCTAAAGTCATTCACTTGAGTGACAATCGCCCAACAACCACCTTTACCCCTGAGTTCGGGATTGTCTTTGACTAAAATCTGGCACACCTCCCCAATCTGGTAGCTATTGGGTACTTGGGTACGTTCCATTATTCGCTGCACCGCATCTTTGACGATACGATGAGATAGTACTTTACCCTTGGCAGATTCTACAGCTTGTTGCCATGCTTCGGGCTGAATGTCTGGATCTAGTTTTGTTAGCGGTCTAACTTGCCACTCGTTAGTCGGCAAAATGTGATCGGAACGATCACATTTTTCAGCCAGATTATCAAATACAACAGCCGCATCTATTAAAAGATAAGACTGACGACGGTTGTGGCCAAATCTATCACGGCAATATTCCTCGAAGGTTTTGTGTGTTGAACGATAAAGTTTGCGATCGCGCAATTCCATTAAAGCCTTGCCAGCCTCAAAAAATGCCCGTTCTACCTTTCGCTCCAGGTGCAGGCGATCGCGTTGTTCATCTTCGGTAAGTTCTGGGACTTCAACGGCAGAAACGTCGATGGTTGCTGAAGCTGGATTTTCTGAAGGGGTAATGTCTGAGTTGAGTGGTGAGGTAGAGGTGGCTTTTTTGCGCTTATTGGGTGGGGTGTTCATCATTCCACCTCTTTCCGTTTATTGGTATTTGCTTAGAGTTAAGTCCAATAGATTCCAAGCTTTGCAGATCGTTGCAATCAATTTTTATTAAAAGCTAGAAACCCAGAGCGAGAGAATCAAACTTGATTTTGAAGTAGACACCGAATTTAACTTTGAAATGAAGGTAAAGCGTTAAAACCGATGGTTGAAGGTTACGCATCCTTTAGTTCTCCACTCTTCTTGGCGCGTTCTACTTCTTCTTCGCAAATAACTTCTATCAAATTAGATAGAGAACGCTTCCGAATCTTGGCTAACCGTTCCAAGTCAGACTTTAATGCTTCATCCAAATAAAGCGAGATTCGCTTTTTGGCTGTAACCACCGATAACACCATAACGCTACTCCAAAACTATACTCCCTTCATTGTAACACGAGGGTAACGCTACCTTAGCGTAATAAAAATGTTGTAGTAGCATTAAAGTAGTGCTACCATAGAAAGAGAGAAAGCACCCCGACTGCGAATCTAAAGTGCTTTCTCTGCCCTTATATTCAAGGAATCTTTATTATGACCCATGCCATATACTCACAACAACAGCTGCGCTCCAAATCCCTACCCCAGCTAAAGCGCATCTACAGCGAAATCGGCTGCACCCTCGAAGTAAACGACAGACGCTGCAAGGATGAATGGAGAAGCGCGATCGCAGAATATCAATCCGCCCAGTTTCAGAAGATTGACGAGCAGGACATAGCTCAAGGCGAATTCAACCAGTACATCGCAGATCAAGCCAATGCGATCGCACCCGAAGAATTAACAATCAAAGAAATCAACCCCCACCATTTCGAGATTTTTGCTGGTAAACAGCTAATCGCATACATCAGCTACGATAACGCCGAGTTCGTCACCCAGCCTTGGTTAGTGATGGTAAATGGTAACGAAATCTTCCGACACAACACCCAAGCTCGATGCTTCCGTTACATCGAATGGCATTACAAAGACGGGACACTCCCATTACCCTTACCTGCATCAGCCCAATTTCCAGAACTCCCGACAGTTACAGAAATCTCCTTCTACGACCAAGAAGCCTCTGTTGACGGTCAATTGGTGGCAAGTGTGAGCTTTGACCAAGACAATTACCAAGATTTGTACTGGCGAGTGCTGGTAAATGACATTGAGATTTTCCGGGACACTACACCTGCTCGATGCCACAGTTATGTCAAGCAGCAGTACCAGCAAGGAACATTACCAGTGCAACGGGCATTTGAGGAACCATGCACCACAGGAAATGAAATCATGGTGCAGATTGCCTGTGAGTGCGACAAATATGGTTTGGAATTGCTGGATGATGGGATTTACACCAGCGATGGCGAGAAGCTGGGCGAAGTTGGTTTTATCAATCGACTCTGGTGGTTTGCGCGAGTTAATCAAAAACAAACCTTTTGCGATTCTGTTGAGGATGCCATGTGGCTGCTACAAATACCAGATGATTTACCAACGGCTAACGAATACTTGCAATATCATCCGTTGGAGCAACTGTCGCCGAGGGAATTGCAGGGGTTGTTTGAGGCTACGGCGTTAGTCGCAGTGTAGGGAAACAGTGGGCTTTGATGCCCACTAGACCGAAACCAATAGCGTACCAGTTTCAAATATAACTATCCAACTGGGAATAAACTTCCGTAATTTTGTCAAAGTCATCAATACATCAAGACAGTTATGCAATTCAATACATCAATCCCCCAGGGCTGGGAATTACCTAAATTCTGGCTAGGGCAACGGACAGAACAAGGTTTAATTGTCGGTGTTGAATACTGCCCTCCCGACACACTACTAGCCGAAGAATACGGAAAGTCGCTTTGCTCCAATTCAAAATGCAAAATTCAAAATGCAAAATTATCTTACTCTTCAATTTTGAATTTTGAATTCTTAATTTTGAATTGTTTTGGTTGGCGCTACATCGTGCTTCCTAACAAAAATTCTGAAGAACTTCACCACTACTTTGATGACGAACTCAAACCACTATCTACATCCAAACTTCAGAAAGTACTACAAGAAGAACTTGAGCAGTATCAACAGCGCATCACAAATATTCAACAGCAATTAACTGCGATCGCTTATTCCTCTGGTGACAACTCTCACCGCTAACTGCAAGCAGTGATATTGGTATTTACTAAGTGTGTAGCGTTTTTTAATCAGGAGTCAAAATGATAATTTCACTAAATGAAGCAACCAGAAGATTTTTTGATTGTCTTGATGATCAAGAACCTGAACAGGAGAGAAATAACCGCCTAGCAGAAGTATTTGGAATTAACTCACTCATCCTTGGTTCAGGCGGAACAGAAGATGATTGCGTAGTTGCTATGGCTGCATACGTATACAATCATGCTCATCTTGAAATATCTCAAATATGTGAATTATTTGGGGTAGATGCCGTTTTTCAAGCTCAACCATTAGTTAACAATACAGAGCTATCTGTTATTGAACAGATTGATCAACACGCTGAACTTATATGCCGTCTACCAGAGCAAGTATTAAGAATTTCTGTTTGTCGCACACTCTACTATTCTCGGTTAAGGCAATATCACGGTTTAACAAAGGATTGGTCTATTTACGAAACTCTAGTCAGAAATTATGTCAAATATTGCTCAGAAAACTCTTTGCAAAGATTAGTAGCTGAAATCGCCACAATTTATAGTTGGCACACGAAATCTCAGGCGTGAAGAATTCTTTTAAAAAGGAGCAAACTATGTCTTTACCCTTAAATCAGTCGCTACTGCTCGAATCCAAATCTTTTAGAACCTCAGCCATCACCAATTTTTCTGACGACAAGGCTTTAGAAATTCTGACCAAGGCTAAAGCGATTATCTTTGCAGTCTGGGGTGGTAGTGGCTGGGCGACTACCTCACAAATCGCTGAGTATTTTAGAGTTACCGAATCAGCTGTCAAAGAACTCTACAGGGTTAATGGGGCTGAATTTCGAGGATTGGAAACCAAAACCCTTACTGGCAAAGACTTACGGGATGTTAGACAGACCTTCTGTCTAAGTTCGAGAACACCAAAAGCGAGAGTTTTTAGTCCTTTGGGTGCTTTGAGAATCGCAATGCTGCTGACTGAATCTGAGATTGCCGCCCAAGTACGCACCATCATTTTAGATTTAGTTGCAGCCATACCAACCACTCAACCACCCCAACAACCCCCAGCACCAGCACTCCCCCCAGTTGAACAGCGATTGCATACTCTTGTCCAAGCCATAAAAACTCTCGCAGAACTGACTGGTGGTAAACTCAACCCGTACACCGAGCAGCAATTTAAAGACTTCGCAGCGAATCTGCTGGCGGAACATAACCGAAAAATGCTAACCGGCTCAGAAGAGAAATGGATGGGCGTGGTGAACTTTGCGGAGTCTGAGCTTAACAAACAAGTCCCTGTTAGCGGTTCTCATTGCCGGGGGCATTTAGGTACTTGGATAAGGACATTCTACCCACACCTGGGTTCACGCCAGGAAAACCGATTAGTGAACGGCACTCAACAGCCAGTTTATGTGTACCCATGCCATGACCCTGCGGTGGCTGTGGGGTTAACGAAAGCGATTGATGAGTTTTTCGACCACCCAAATCCTGCGGCGGCGCTCAGGCAAGCGGGGGCTTTTCGGAAGAAAGCTGTGGTTACGGCTTGATGGTCATCGTTTATTGGTCATCGGTCATTAGTCAATGATAATTAATTAGCAAGCGTAACCTTTCATAAACAAGAGAAATTCAAATGAGTTACCGAAAGTTTAGTGAACAAGAAGCCTGGATTATTAATTTGATTAATTCAGCACTACCAGCCGATATCAGAATTGATTTGTCACCAGAACAAATAGATAAATTAAAAGGCGGGATATTACAGCATTTGATTCAAACGCAAGGGCAAATATCAGATAGTGATGTTCAAGTTATGGCGAAAGTTATTTTTGAAAATCAGCCACTCTGCAATATCTGTAATAACGAGGGCTATTTAACAAGAAGTTTATACGTGCAAATCTTCCCAGAAAGAACACATCAAATACCACTTGAAGCACTTTATGTTGCTTGTGATTGTTCTATAGATGAAGAAGATTATTAACTATGAAACAACAAAACACTATTTAATAAATAATAAAATTATAGGCAATTAAATGAACCGTTTAGAAATAGCAAAGCTTGAATCATACCGAGAACAGCGAGATTTTGAACTATCAGGCAAGAGTTCTTTAAAGTCCTTTTTAGTATTTCAAGAGAGTTTCCTTTATTCATCAAATGAAAGGCATATTCAACGATTAGAGTTGATAGACAAACACCGAAATAGTTTGTTAGTGAAAATTATAGGGGCAAACTCATTCATTGACCCTTCAGAAATTATCGGTACTGCATCCTTTTCTGATGATTACCTGATTGAACAAATAGATGACTTTGACCCAGGCATTTGCTCTAACTGCATTAATTATCATGGGGTGCTTTATGGAAAAGCAAGATTAATATGCGCTATTTACCCTGATGGATTTAATCACAATTACTGCCCTGATTATTCTCCTTTTGAGAAGGTAAAACAATGACCAAAGATGAATGGCTTTTACAAGGACAAACACTATTCGGACAAAACATGATGCAGTGGAAATTTAAATGCCCTTACTGCGGACATATTGCCACTGTTGCAGATTATAAAAATGCTGGCGCACCCGAATCAGGCGTTGGATTTTCTTGTGTAGGGCGATGGTTAGAAGTGCATAAAGAAGCATTTGATGACAAGGATAAACGCAAAATTCCTTGTGACTATTCAGGTGGTGGATTAATTAACATCAGTCCTGTTGATGTTGATGGAAATATGGTTTTTGAGTTTGGGATTTAAACATGAAAGAACTCGGATTATTTCAAACAGATGCACTCATTGAAAAATTAGCCAAAGCATTCTACCGACTTCAAGGCTATGTAGTTCGACAAGACTATCAAATGCAAGACTCTACCCATCCGGCAGAAAAAGCCTGTGTAGCAATGGCGTTAGTTGCAATTGAAGAAGTCGAATTTGAACTAACTGGTAATGACGATGAAGAAGTTATTACTTGGCAGCAAGGACAGCCATTAAGCGAAGACCTCCAATACTATTTCTGCAAATATGAGGAATTTACTTTAACACTATTAACTTCACCTGCAATAAATACTACGCGTGTGGAAGTTTATTTAGAGAAGTTGAGAATTTATGTTTTTGAAAAAGAAATTAGCCCCAAAGAAGCAACAGAAGAACTACAGGAATACTTAAGCACACTGGCTGCACAGTTTCAAACGATAAGTCAAATTGAATTTTGGGAGAACAATTCATGAAAATAGTAGTTCAAGTAGTAGAAAAAGTTTATCAGGAAGCTCACTTATATATACCCGATGCACTGACAGAAGCAGCCATCAGACAAATCATTACAGACCGATATAATTCCGGCGAAATAACACCAGATTTAAATATTTTTCAAGTTGATTTTGAATCAATCAGCGCAACGATTGTCCACAATCAAGACTCTTTTAATGTTGAGGAAGAAGCAGCATGACCTTTTTGAATTCAAAATGCAAAATGCAAAATTCAAAATGAAGAATAAGAATTTTTTTGAATTTAAAAATCTTGGTTACAAGCTCACACTAATGATCTTTAATTTTGAATTAATAATTTTTAATTTTGAATTGGAGCAAAGCGACATGACAGTCACACCATTATTAGTACCTCATACAACTGTTACTGAACCAGTTACCCGTCACCCTCTCAACTTCTATGAGTCTCCATCGTGGTTCACTACCGAACTCCTGCGCTATGTTCCGTTATCTGGTGTAATTGGTGAACCTTGTGTTGGGCATAGGGCGATCGCATCATTACTATCCGTGTGGCCTCATACAGAACATATCTGGACAAATGACATCGACCCGAACAAACAGGCTAATCACCACTTGGATGTAACACTATCCGAATCCTGGGCAGAATTTCCCGAATGCGACTGGATCTGCACAAATCCACCTTATGCCGAATTTGCTGCACCTATTATCAAGAATGCTTACCACAAAGCCCGTGTTGGTGTTGCTGCATTTTTACTGACAAGCTTTCTCGAACCTTGCGATGATCGTGCGGATTTTATGATGCAATATCCGCCTTCGCTGGTGCTGGTTCTGCCCCGCTTTTGTTTTCGCAAGGATAAACGGGGTACTCGTTGGGCTACCGATAACATCACCATCTCTTGCTTTGTGTGGGATAAACGTGTAACCACACAGCGCATTATTGTGCGTCCCAAATCTCAAATTGTTGGGTTTTACAAGAATCCTGAACAGGCTATTTCTCAAGAACGGGCAGAAGAAATTGTAAGGGCGATCGCCATAGGGGAATTATGAAACAGATGACACTATTTGATGAACCCACAAGCGTTTTACCAGTCAGTTATTATCCAGAGTTCTTGAACAAGCAAGAAGCAGACGAACTTTACCAGCATTGCCAAGAACTGCAATGGCAACAGAATCAGATAAAAATGCTGGGTAAAACTATGCCTGTTCCCCGACTTGAATGTATTTACGGCGATGAAGGCTGTGACTACCTTTATTCTAAAAGCGTTCTACTCAAACCCCTACCTTGGACAGAACCACTGGCCCAACTGCGAGATAAAATTACCGCCACTACTGGTTACAGTTTCCGCATCGTCATTGGCAATCAGTACAGTATTCAATTCAAAATTCAAAATTCAGAATTCAAAATGAAAGAGACAAATTTTAATTTTGCATTTTGCATTTTGCATTTTGAATTCCCGAAGGGCGGGTGGCACAACGATAACGAGGCTTCGATGGGACTTGACCCGGCGATCGCTTCCATTAGTCTCGGCGCGGTGAGGAAATTCCAAATTAAACCCATCGGAGGCAAGCCTACTGATTTTTGGTTGGAACACGGCAGTTTGCTGGTGATGCTTCCGGGTTGTCAGACTACTCATCTGCATCAAGTTCCGAAGACGAATAAGGTTATGAGTACACGAATTAATCTGACTTTTCGACCGCACGTTGGGGGGAAGAGATGAATTGCTGTTATCGATCATAATTGTGCATTCAAATTTTAAATCCTATTAGTCAGCAACAAAACTGAATAATTACTAATTGAACCTTGAAAATTAAATACTCTTCAAAACTTTAATTCTCTGGCTGAGTGTCAGTTGCTGACTGATATAAAGAGCGCAATTCGTCAACACTATTCGCTGTTTCTATTGCTGACAAGATTGATTCGAGTAAAGTGACATCTTCAATTCGTTCAATTTCAGGTAATAAATTTTGTCCAGAGGTTCCAAACTTGAGTTTCAGCCCCAAAGCTATGCCTTTCAACAATCCTTTTTGGATACCAAACCGCTCAACCGAAGTAACATACTGCATACTTTTAGACTCCTCATAGTCTCGATATTCTTGCCAAAATTCCGACTCTAGTTGAGTTGGTAAGGTCATCATCCAATCAATAAACCGGAATAAATTTATGATATCTTCTCGCCCAAACCCTTGTTCGTATAATCTTTTGACTAAAACTAGTTTCTGCCGCTTGCGTTGTACTCTGTCACCACTGGTTTGCGTTGCTGCCAAGTGAGCCATTACTACCGTAGCTAAAGGGCTAAGACTGGCTTCAAGCTCTTTCCACCTTTGTTGATAGTCTAGCAGCTTAATTATCGGAAACTGGAAATCAACCGTACAGCCAAATAATTCATAACCAAACTGATTTGGTCGCCACTTGATGTTTTCATCCCCCAATATCGCCAAGGATGCAACAGAGCGATTGTAACGGTCGAAAATTCGATAATTGTATACAAACATACGTCTAGGAAAATCATTTTCTTCTTGGCTTTGGATTTCGATATGAATCAACAGCCATTCCTCTTCGCCCCCAATACGGTAAATTTTCACCAATTTATCAATCAGTCGCTTTCCTAGTTCGGCATCGCGGACTACTTGCTGCAATTCCTGGTCAAGAAACTCAAAGCCTCTACTCCAATCAATTTCACTGTGCGCTTGAGGAAAAAAGAACAACATGAAATCTTGAAAATACAACTGTAGTATTTGCTTCCACGGAGAATCGTATTCAGTTTGAGGTGCAATATTACTCATGGTCGAAAATTTAAAAGTTTAAAGGGCGTTCTACAACAACAAGATTACTTTAGTAAGTTTATTCTGAGGGCTGTATGAAATTAACAGATTTTTTGATAGATATTGGCAATTCTGTTGCTTATTATCCAAAATTAGTTGCGGTAACTGGTGGCGTTTTACCAAATTTGTTTTTATGCCAAATGTATTACTGGCTAGGTAAACAAAAAAATCCTGAAGGCTGGATTTATAAAACTCAAGCCGAGATTGAGAAAGAAACTGGGCTGACGCGAAAAGAACAAGAAACAGCCCGAAAATTTCTCAAAGCCAGAGGATTACTCCAAGAAAAATACACCGGATGCCCAAGACGCTTAGAGTTTTGGTTAGATAAGAATGCTTTAAATCAACGTTGGGCAGCTTTTATGAACAATCTTGAGCTACCAATTGCGGAAATTACAAAAGCTTGGACTCGTAGAGCTAAAAAATCTCAGGATGACGCTGCTCAAAAACACAGCATAATGCCCAATTCGGACAATATAGACAGCACTGATAGTGCAATATGTAATGACCTAACAGAGCAATATATATTGCCCCAATCATCCAATACAGAATGCCCCAATATGACAGGCTGTAATGCCCCAGATGGGCATACTGTAATGCCGCATTTGGGCAATATATCTATATATACAAAGAATACTTCAGAGATTACTACACATACTGCACCTCTAATTAAAGACGCATCTCTTACTCATGTGTGTGTGTGTGAAAAAACTGATCTGAACTTACAACCAAAGCAAGAAGAACCAATTTCCAATTCTTCGTTTTCACAACCAAACCAAGAACAACTAATTCCCGAATCTCTCACTTCGTTGTCAAATCAATCAGAGTCTTCGCAACACACAGACAATCCCTCATGTAGACTCTTTATGGCGGCGGGGTCATTCGATAAAAACGAACAATCGAACAATAATCCGTACAAATCCGCACGTAGCGTGGAGGAACTGATCGAGGCTTGGATTACTGACCCAACTACTTTCGCCTCGGATTTTGTACCAGTGGTTGTCAGAGAAAAAATCAAATGGAATCGCTGGGTGTTGCCCTGGCATTCTGGGGAACGGAAATTACACCCTCAATACCAGAATTTCAACCCGATCGTTGTGGATTTGGTGGCAAAAGAATTAGCCAGCACTGCCTCATGCACGAAAGATGAAAAAATTACCCATGCAGTCTCCGTGATGAATACTTGGGAGAAAACCAAAGGCGGCTGGACGAACTTGATGCAGCGTTATCAACAAGCTCTTCTGAAAAAACAACAAACCACCCCATCAACTAGCCCAAATCCACGCACCGCACCCAAACCACAGATATCCCTGGCACAGGCCATTGCCCAAGACGAACAACGCCGACAACAAGAACAAGCGAATCAAACGGCTTCTGCTTTACCTCAGCACACCAGTGAAACACTCCTCATCAAAGAAAAACTTTTTCAAAGAGTGAATTCTCAAAAAACTCGTACTTCTTCAGCACTTTCAGCTGCTGCCTTGTTAGAAGTCGAAGCCCAATTAAAACAAGCCCTCGGAGCGTAATTATGCACTCTAATCAAGATAACGTCATTCCTTTTTCAGTTCCCAAAGAAGTGGATTGTTTACCGCCCCAGAGCATTGAAGCGGAAGAATCCATCCTCGGCGGCATCATGCTTGACCCACAAGCATTCGACCGCATCAGCCATATCCTTGTCCCGGAAGCATTTTATGTGAGCGCACACGTAACTATTTACCAAGCATTCACTCGGCTTGCTGCTACTAGACAACCTACTGACTTACTTTGCTTGACCAACTGGCTTAAGGATCACAATCAACTGGAACGCATCGGCGGACGAAACAAATTAGCTTCTCTATTTGACCGCACGGTTTCTGCCGTCAACATCGATGTTCTGGCTGATTTGGTGATGCAAAAATACCGTCGAAGACAACTAATTAAAGTTGGTAATGAACTTGTGCAGTTAGGTTACGAAACCCAAACCGACTTACCACAAATCTTCTCGCAAGCCGAACAAAAAGTTTTCAGCGTCACCCAAAATTCCTCCGACGAACAGTACAAAGTTCACAAGGCTGCTGACATGGCTATGGAACTCTACCAAAAACTGGAGATGGGACAACTGCAAGGCGAAAAATTCGGCTGGTATGACTTGGAAGCAATCACTGGTGGTATCTTCCCTAGTAGTTTGGTGGTAGTGGCTGCTGAGTCTCACATGGGCAAAACCCACTTCATGATTTCAACTGCTTATGAAATCATGACGAATCTCGGCAAGGGTGTTCTTTATGTCACCCCCGAAATGGATCGAGTTCAAGTTAATAATCGAATATTAGCCCGAATTACTGGTGTTGATTCCATCCATATCAAAAACCGCACCGAACACTACTGGCCGCAAATCATTCAAGGCATCGATCAACTTGCACAAATGCCTTGGCAGATTTTTGAGCATTCAACGCCTACTCCCACGGAGATCGCCTCGGCTGTTCGTCGCTCTATTACTGAAAGTGGAGGAGAGATTGGTGCTGTGTTTGTCGATTACTTACAGCAAATTCCTTTGGAGTCCGGCGGAAATATGGCCCATGAGATCGGTAAAATTACTCGCCAGATTCGCGCGATCGCCAAAGAACATAAAATCCCTGTTTTCTTGGGTTGTCAAATCAATCGAGGCAACCAGACAACTGCTGACAAACGACCCAACCGCCATTTACTCCGTAACTCTGGCGAAATCTTCGAGGTTTGCGACCAGTTGATTATGCTTTACCGCGATGCTGTCTACACCAAAGACCCCAGCGACCAAACTATTGAGTTGATTGTTGAGAAAAATCGACTTTACGGCAAGCTGGGTACTGCAACTATGCTTTGTGATTTTTCCACTTCTCGGTTTTTGAACTTAGCGAGGTGAATTGACCAGTTTCTGTCACATCTTCTCTTGGGTTTTTTATTGTGGCTCAAACCAATATTTCTGTATGAGTACAACTTACCAAAAACTGCTTCACTCTTGGGCTACTCTTGCCCCTGATGAATGCCAATCGACTAATCACAGTTTTAAGTTTAAAGTCCGAATTCTACCAACAATTGAAAAGTGTGAATCAACCGATGCTTGGCGGCTGATTACTACTGAAAACTTTGCTTGGCGGTTAGAGAATACACAAGACTTTACTCTGCAACAACTGAATTTCATTCTACTGACCATCATCAACCACTGCGCTGCTCGACACTCCAGCATCGGGTTTACTTTTACTGAACTTGGGGTTACTGCGGTTATCTGCAACGGGCTACAGTCTCAACCGCAGCTTCATCCGGGTATTGCAGCGTTGGACGCATACATTCAGTTATTGGAATTTTGAAACTGTGACTACCCAAATAATCAAAGCCATCAGCCTACATCAGCCCTGGGCAACTCTTATCCCAATGGGTTTGAAAAAGCATGAAACTCGTTCTTGGTCTACCAGCTACAGAGGCTCGTTGTTAATTTGTGCTGCTAAGAAGACCAGCATTCACCAAAAACTCACTTATAGCTGCTTTCTTAGCAAGTATCAACAAATACTAGCTCACACTGATAATTATATCGAGTGGGATGATTTGCCCTTTGGCTATGCCGTTGCTCTGGTTGATTTAACCGCTTGCATTAGGATGACTCAGGCTTTCATTGACCAGCAGCCGCAAGCTGAACTTGATACTGGGGATTGGCAAGTTGGGCGGTTTGCTTGGAAATTGGACAACATTAAGCGGATTATCCAGGCTATTCCCATCACTGGCAAGCAAGGTTTGTTTAATGCCCAGATTGATTTACACTCCCAACACCTGGAGGCAGTCGCATGATATCTGTCCTTTCCCTATTCTCCGGCATTGGTGGACTCTGCCATCACGGTATTTCTGTGGCGGAAGTATGGCAGTCTATTGAAGTCCGAAGCTATCAACCCGGAGTTCTTACGGTGGCTCATGGGATTTCTGTAGGAGTGCCTAAAACTGGAGTTTAGACTAAATGGCAGGCAATCAAAGAAAAAATAGGGGGTGTGCTTGAACACAGGCCCCCTATTAGCAGAATCTGAGAAAAGAACCACCAATTCTCATCTGCCAATATGAACCGTGCCAAATTAAAAGAATTTCGTCAAGCAGCGTATAACTATCTAGGAAGAGCGCATGATGCAACATTTGAACTGATGGATGCAATATTGCTGACGCGAAACGCTTACAGTTTGGCAGATTTATCGCTATCACCAGCCTTTAGGCGTAAGTGGCCAAGCATCTACGAAGCATTACAAGATAGCAGACCACAACGGCAGAAATTGATGCAGTTATACATCAAACAAATGCCTTTACAGAGTCGCCCATTGTTAGCAGGCGACCATACAGCTTGGCCAAGGCCAGATGCGGTAACACTACAGGAAAGAACAATTGAACACAGTAGTGTCTCAATGGGAGGAGACAAACCAATTACTGTTGGTCAAGGCTATAGCACCATTGCTTGGATACCGGAAGATTCTGGCAGTTGGGCATTACCTTTGAGACATGAGAGAATTACCAGTTGGGAAAGCCCAATACAGAAAGCAGCGTGGCAACTACAACAGGTGTGTGAAAATTTACCTACAAGACCAATTTCGGTTTGGGATAGTGAATACGGTTGCGCCCCTTTCCTGTTGAAAACAGCCGATATCAAAGCAGATATTCTCGTCCGTTTGCGTTCAAATTTATGTTTGTGGGGCGCACCACCACCATATTCTGGCAAGGGACGACCGAGGAAGCATGGTGATAAATTTAAGTTGAATGATGCTTCGACATGGAGTGAAGCCACTCAAAGTATAGAAGTAAACCATGCCAAACTAGGACGCATCAAGGTGAGCTTGTGGTCAAATTTACACTTTCGCTTATGCGCTACACGTTCGATGTCCCTGATTCGGGTTGAACGTTTGAATGAGCAAGGAACTTTGAGAGTTTCAAAACCTTTGTGGTTGGCTTGGCTTGGAGAACAAATGCCGCCTTTAGAAGAAGTTTGGCAACTTTATCTGCGTCGTTTTACTGTTGACCATTGGTATCGATTTTTGAAGCAACGCTTACACTGGACTCTTCCCAAACTAAGTACCCCTAAACAATGTGAGCGTTGGAGTGACTTAATGCCCATCATGACTTGGGAATTGTGGTTAGCCCGTGATATCGTTGCAGATAACCCTCTACCTTGGCAGAAGTTATTGGTTAGTTTGACTCCTGGAAGAGTTGCCCAAGCAATGGAGAGCATTTTAGCGAAGATTGGTACTCCTGCCCTTTTAGAAACTTATAATCTCGTTGTCAAAGGCAGCTTAATGCACCGATTACAATATGGATATGCTATTACTGTTCATCAATCCCAAGGCGGTACATTTCCTCATTGTTTTGTTGATACTTCAAATATTTTTACCTGTCGTAATTTGTTGACACGAAATAAACTATTGTATGTGGCTTATAGTCGTGCTTCTCAACAACTTTATTGCTGTAGTAAATGGTGAATATCAACACCTTAATCTCAATGTAACTATTAATGTAGTATGGCTATCTTTACCTCGTACTACGCTGGACAAATCAAAGGCGAGGCTGTGTCGATTTCCCTCCACCCACCGAAGGGCGGGAAAGGTAAGCACTCTCCCGTATTCGCCCCCACTCTCGAACTGTTACGGTGGTGGAAATGTTCATCCCTAGATGCCTCAGCCCAACAAGAATACAAGCAGCAGTTTAGGGAAATTCTAGCGTCCCGGCAGCAAATTATTGAACTCTGGGTGAATCGCCAAAAGAAAAAACCGCAGGACATAACATTGTGCTGTTAATTGGGAAAGTAAGTTCCCTGTTCTACGCTGTCTTTAGTTTTTTCTAACTGCTCGTCATTAGAAAACAATCTCTGCCAAATCTCCCTGATTTTTACCACTGACTCATCCCCTCAAAAGTCCTGCTACTAAAACACTGTAGATTTTTTATACAAAGTATGCGCTTTTACGGACTGTAGCACGAAATCTATTTTGTGGGGGTTACATTACTTTACTTGCGCTCCGTATGTTCTGCGGTGGTGAATTTGGTGTGGCGATGGAGATTACAAATTATAGACTGGGCTTCAACTTAGTGAAGTTGAAATAATCCCACCAACTCGTTGCTCAAAACAGCTAAAATCCTTAATTGACAATGCTTCCCAATCCCACGTTCATCGCCCCTTGAAACCGAGAGCATGGTTATTTTAGTGAAATGCTATACCATGAGTAATTCCATACAATTTGAACTGCCAAATTCTGAGTACATAGTAAAAAAACTCAATCCCAGCGATGCAACACTTCTTCAGCATCTTTACGAACAATGTACTGATTACGCCTTTTTATCCGATGGCCATCCGCCTGTTGCCTCTGCTGCTGCTGATGAGTTTCTCGCTTTACCTAATGGTAAAAATCTAGAAGATAAATTTATTTTTGGTCTGTTTGATTCACATAATTTCCTGAGCGGAGTTCTCGAAACTATTCGGCATTATCCTAATGAGAAAAGTTGGTGGATAGGATTAATGATGTTGGCTCCAGACGAAAGAGCCAAAGGGTATGGTTCGCAATTTTACAAAGCATACGAAAAATGGGTGGCTCAACAAAAAGCCCAATTCGTATTTTTAGCTGTTCTGGAAGAAAATCAGTTAGGTTTTGCTTTTTGGCAGAAGTTGGGTTTTGAAGTGGTACACATAGCACCACCTCAACAATTTGGAAATAAAGTTCATCGGCGTTATGTGATGCAGCGACAGATTATTGACGGCTGAGGCTACTGGAGTTTTACTGGCTCAACAGAACTATCGAGACTCAATAACTTAATTACTTCACCCTGTAGTCAAGTAACACTACTCCGTTTTCATAAATATTGCTATTGACAACTTCTAAAGCAGTTTGCTCGATTACTCCTGAAAACAGTGGAATGCCTGAACCCATCAAAAATGGATTGATTTTCAGGATTAACTGATCAATTAATTTGTGAGCAAAAAGCGTTGTGGCTAAATCCGCCCCACCACACAGCCAAATGCCTTTACCTGTTTCATTCTTTAAACTTGTAACTAACTCAACAGCATTTTCCCTAACAAGTTCAACATTCTCATCTGGACTAGAGAGCATACTGCATGAAAAGACATACTGTTTCATGTGTGAGTAAGGATTTGTGATGCCATCCTTCAATCCTACCTCGTAGGTCTTTCGCCCCATGAGAACAACGTCAAACCACTTGTTCTCAGCATGAATACCCATTACCTCACGAAACTGTGATGGAAAGATTTCCGGAAAGTCGGCAGATAAACAAGCAAAATATTTAGCATCTGAGGAAAAGCCGTTATGTGAACCGTCGCTCTGAGCAATATATCCATCAACGCTGCAAGCCACAAAATACGTTAGTTCTCGCATATTGGCATCCTTTTTAAACAATTGCTAGAAACACTACTCAACCAACTAATCAAGCCGTACTTCGCATGGACACTCTCTCTTGCCTATCAGAAAACCACCGTTGCCAAACTTGCTTGAGTTTTACCACTACCTCATCCCCTCAAGAGTCCTGCTACTGAATCACTGTGGAATTTCTCACAATCCGCGCTTTTACGGACTGTAGCATGAAATCTATTTTGTGGGGTTTAATTTACGTAACTTGCAATACCTCTGTACTGCGGTGAGGTTTTGCTTTGGGTGCAGGGTAAGGAAATGGGAGAGTCGCACATTACCCCTCATCCCTCAGCCATTCCAGCCCAGTCCTCCGTGCCGCTTCTGAACTGTAATAGATTTTCGTTTCGCCAAATATGCCACCTGTGCTGCTGATGATGCGAAACTGCCAGCACTGGCCGGGCGTGTAATAAACCATGAGGACGCTGTTGTTGATGCAAACAACTGTATCAACTTTGATGTGGGACATTTGTGAGTGTGAAGTTGAGTTATCTGCAATTGTCTTCGATGAAGAAGAGGAAATCAGACAAATTTTAAGTTTTTCTTGTAGCTTAATATTTACGCTCATCACCAGGGCTGTCAAGCATTGCTTATTGGGGTGAACGTGGGTGTTTTGCTAATATGGCTGTGGATTACTTATCAAAATATTACTATGCAAAATATGGTTTTAGGGAATATTTTGCTCTGCAATGTCTACAAACAAGGCTAGTCATCGATTTCGATGCTTGAGCCACTTGTTTTCTACACTTGCTGCACTAGTCTAAACCCAAACCCACAATAAGCGCGATGTCTGACGATCAGCCGCGAAGCGCGTCTACGCGGTTGATTGTACTATTTGAATGACGCGGCTCTCATGAACGCCAACGCACAGAATCACGTTGCTCTATAGGCTATCTTGGTACGGTTGAGAAAGATCGGTCTTAACGGGTGTTGAAGCGATCGCACCAATGCCAGTTTAAAAAGCATCAGTTATCTTGTGCGGTTATAATGCCAAGTGAACATCACCCAAACACAACAAAATTTTTCGGCTCAATGCGCGGATGGGTAGGTGTACAAAATTAGGTTTTCCCAAAAATCGCTGTGTTCTTCTCGGTGCAAGCTTTTGAGCTTGTGATAGAGCAAAATAGTCCGCGCCTCTTTTCCTGTCTGCATTCCAGCATTTTTGTGTCAGTCAATTGCAATTTAGGAGTGTTACAATTGAGCCACTGGCGGAATCGAACCTTGAAAACCGAATATACATTAGCTTTCCGACTCCCGCAATTGCAATTTCTCTTAATCCCTATCAGGGATTGAAACAAAAAAATGATAGATGATGGTAATCTATCTGATGAAAAATTGCAATTTCTCTTAATCCCTATCAGGGATTGAAACCAAGCTTTAGCCTTGCAAAGTTGTCTCCAAAATCAATTGCAATTTCTCTTAATCCCTATCAGGGATTGAAACTAGCAAAAGTAACTCTCATTTTGTTCTCCGCTTTTATTGCAATTTCTCTTAATCCCTATCAGGGATTGAAACGTACGAGTGCAGTTTATACAATGGTGAACTTGTCATTGCAATTTCTCTTAATCCCTATCAGGGATTGAAACAACAAAAGCCATTGCTATATTTTTTGCTAACCAAATTGCAATTTCTCTTAATCCCTATCAGGGATTGAAACTAATTAATGGCTGATAAAAAAAGTATTTTCAGGAATATTGCAATTTCTCTTAATCCCTATCAGGGATTGAAACATCTTGAGCTTATTTAGATATGGCTAATGTAACTTATGAATTGCAATTTCTCTTAATCCCTATCAGGGATTGAAACAACAAGCTCTGATTTATGCAACGGGCCAATATTAACATTGCAATTTCTCTTAATCCCTATCAGGGATTGAAACATGAGAATGCGATCGCGGAAACAAGGCATTGATGTGAAATTGCAATTTCTCTTAATCCCTATCAGGGATTGAAACTAGCCAAGAGTCAACGATTAAAGTAGGAATTTCCCAAAGATTGCAATTTCTCTTAATCCCTATCAGGGATTGAAACGCGATCGCGGAGTGGGAGCCTTTGCTCGCTGAGGGGGCTTGAAATTGCAATTTCTCTTAATCCCTATCAGGGATTGAAACTAGTGACTCGGAATGATGCCAATTATCGCCAAGTATTGCAATTTCTCTTAATCCCTATCAGGTGACTATTAATTCTCTAGCTAATTCCTACACTATTCAACGCAAATCCGGCGAGTAGTATTCATTAATTTTACCGCATAACAGCATAGCAATTTGTTTGGCTTGCAAGTACAACAGTTCTTCATAAGAGCATTTGATTTTTGTCCCTGGATAGGTAAATTGCTCGTTCATCTTTTGCATATATGAGTATTGAAGCGCATGAACTACAGAAAGCGGTAATCCCGATTTATCTCCATGTCCATCAAAATCTTCCCTAACAATCACTTGCTTATTTAAAACTCTGATCACCACTAACTCACTGTAGAGCTTAAACTCATTCGCTAAATCGGCAATCAAGGCTTGTTGTTGATGACGATTCGTATGCCAAAATCCGATTGTGGGGTTTAGTCCGGTATTTTCAACTGCTATTTTTACCGATTCTTCTAGCAATCTATAGCTAAAATCTAACATCCTGCTGACAACTGAATTTGGTTCATGGCATTTTAAACCCCACTCATGTTTGAGCAAATGCCCAAAAACACTGTAGTACAGTTGTTGTCCTTGTTGAAACGTTTCTAGAAGTGCAGCAATGCTTTCTTGTTGATAAACCCGATTGATAACTTGTTCCATTTGTTCACAGGCAATATCAACAGCACTATTAGATTCACCACGCAAACGCATCAGATAACGACGGCATCGCCGCAGGTTTCCCCACACAGAGGGACGCATTATCTTTAACTTCATTTCCTGGCTCATGTTGGCTTGGGCAAGGTCAATCTTCTCTTCTATTGAGCTTGTCACAGCAATCTTTCCCATAAAGGAACCAGTTTGTGAAAATATCACTACTGGGATTTGATAATTCATGATTGTGGATAACGCTTGCGGCTCAATTGCTACTGGTTCGACTGTCACGAGCGATCTGATTGTCTTCAATGCCGCACAGCTATTATTCTCTGGCTGGTGAATATATAAATAGTTCGGATCGGTTGAAAGCTCAATCTTTGTACCTGCTTTCAGATAAAGTGTCACCAGACTTTGCTCTATGGCGAATTTTTGAGCAGGTTTCGGGATGTTCATCCCAGAACGGTATTCCAATTTCTCTTCCATCATTTCCTGGTTTACGTTGCCACTACCTACCCCATCAACCCCAAATGCCGATGAAATGCTTCAACCGCATTTGCCACACCATCCTCAGCCCTAATTTTCTCGCCTAACTCCTGGGCTTTTAACTGCATTCCCTCATCACCCAGTACAGCTTCAATCGCTGCCGCTAGAGTTTTTTCTGATACTTCCTTGTACGGTATCGGTTTGGGGCTAAGTCCCAGCCGCATTAGCATCTCACCCCACATTGGCTGATCCGCAACAAAGGGTACGACGATTGAGGGTATCCCTGCTTTTAACACCGCCGCCGTTGTCCCTGCACCGCCATGATGTCCCATTGCTTTCACTTGTGGTAAAAGCCAGTCATGTGGAACATCGGGAATCACAAACACACGCATTGAATCTTTGGGATTGACTATTTTGCCCACCTGACCCCAGCCTGACAATATAATGCCGCCTTGATGGGTTTTCTTTAGGGCTTCCACAATATAGTAGGTCAGGTATTCTGGATTGGGCATAGTCATACTGCCGAATCCAAAACACAAGGGTGCTTGTTTGAATCCTAGAAAATCCCACAGTTCATTAGGGGCTTCATCTTCGTATTCGTCGGCACAGTCAATAAACCAGAAACCAGTCACCGAAGCCCACTCTGGACAGTCTGTTGGTCTTGGGATAACGTGCGAACTAAACCCATACAAAACAGGGATTCGGGATACGTTAGCCGGGGTCTTTCTCCTAAACCGACTGCCCAAGAACGGCAGTGGCGGCAATTTCAACGTTTCGGTTCTAAACTCATTCAGTAGCTTCCGATGTTTCTGCCAGTACAGGAACTCTGCAATGAAGTAGCTGGTGTAGTTGATAATTTTCTTGAGGAGATTTTTTGTTGGTCGAGCGAATTTCAAAAATGGGAACATCCCGGTTGGAGTTAACGGCACAACTGATGCAAAGAAACAGGGGACACCTAATTTCTCCGCGATGTGATATCCCCAGTTCGTCAACGGCGTGTAGATGATTACTTCTGCACCCTGGCAAGCCTCCCAAGCCGATTGCATCTGTTGAAGAAACAACTTATCACTCACCATCGGGACTTTTTCTCCCGCAATCAATCGCATCCCTTTTTTTGATTGCAATAGTTCTTGCGAATTGCCAGCTATAGGGGCAAACTCCAAATCAAACTGTCTCACAAACGACTCAAAGTTTTCGTTTGCTGCAACTGTTACCTGATGTCCCGCACGTTTCAAGCCAATAGCTAGGGCGCAGTATGGTTGCACGTCGCCCCTAGAACCAAATGTCAGGATCGTAATCTTTAGTTTTCGCTTTGGTGGACTCTGGCTCAATTGCTTCCCCTACTGGCAACTTCAGTTCTACTGATGAATTTTATCGGATTGCGGGTGGCTATGGGCTATGGGCGATCGCCTTGGCTCAAAGACGACCGCAGTTAACAAGCCTTACCCTACGGTAACGCCAACAGTAAACACATTCATTCAAGTTATAGCCAATCAAAGATTGCTACCTATGTGCATGGATGTAGTCGACAAAATAAAATCTGGGACTCAACCACAATTTCAGCCAAGCATAAACCCCAACACTTAGTAGTGCTGTCACAATTAGCGGTAAACCCAGCTTGATTTTTAATGCTTCGGGAAGGATTGCAACAATGCTGACAACAATTGCAAAGTAGATCACTAGACCTACTTGCAAACGTTGTACAACTTTTAATGCGCCTCGACAGCTACTACAATGCTGCGTATGCTGTTTGTAGCGATCCAAAACTTGTTCACGATTTTCATTGAGCTTTCCGCTTGTTACAACACTTATTCCAACTTCATTCCACGGTAGCTGTCCGCGACAATACTTATCAAACCAATTGCGATACTCAATTACCAGTCTATCTGCACTTGTTGGTAACTTATATGCCGTTTTCCAATCAGAAGATGATTGTTTCTGTTGGAGAAAATACTCTTGCTGCTGTAGCAGCACCATATCTCCATCCAGAACTTGATTGCGTTCATTAAGATGATTCCACCAACGTGGGATTAGACGATGCAGTGTTTTGGCAAAATTGCGCGGAAACTGCGCGATAATACGTGATTTTCCCAGATCTACTGGTAGACAATAGGTAACAAGTCCAACCTGCTTTTGCCCATCTCCAAACTTGATGGCATACTCTAAACGACAAGGTGGTTCAAAAGTAATTGTGGTTTGAAAATTTCCAACTGTTGCCGCTTCAATTATATTTGCTGTGGATTGCAAAATTTTGATTGGTATGGGTCGTGCTTTGCTACGCTCACCTTGCACACCATGATGAGCAAAAGGAACATGGCTTGGATCTGCCACATTTTCTACCAGAGTTTGCCAGTCATACTCTAAATCCCTTACAAAAGAAGACCAAACAAAGCCTTTGCTTGTATCTACTTGCGGCGATAATGGTAACGGTGTTTTAGCCGCTTGTTGGCTCGATTTTACATCTGCCCACACCCAAAGTAAATCCTGTTGCTGACGAGTTGGTAGTGCTACAGCACACAGATTTTCCTGATTTTTACTAACAAGTTCTGGATTTTCTGCTTGCGGAATCTGAGTACAAATTCCTTGCTCATCAAATTGCCAACCGTGATAGCTACACATTAAATTCCCCGTATTCTCATCAACCCGTCCCTCACTTAAGGGAGCCAAGCGATGAGGACATTGATCTAAAAACACGCGAAAATTTGGGGATGACTTTGGTTTCCAAATGACCAACCGTAATCCCAGAAGTGTCACAGGTGTTGGTTGATTGGGATCTAAGTCTTCGACTGGCGAAACTGGATACCAATGCTGAAAAAAGTTGAATTCGGGTTCCATTTTACAATCAGAGCTTTAAATTAAAATTTTGCTCAATGAGCATGGATTAATCATTAGCTTATCTATATCCTGCTTCATTTTTTCAACAATCACCTTGGAACGAGCGCAACCAATCACTGTATTACCCTGTGCAATAAAACCCTCCGTCATAGCGTAGCCTAGACCTTTACTTACGCCCGTTATTAAGATCCATTTGCCCATAATTATTTTCCCTACTCTGAGTTTTTTTGTAGCTAGAGTTTACTTTTCTCCCTCGTAGGGATCATAGTATTTTAAAAAGGTCTGTTCATCGGATTATGGGCTTGACTCCAGCAACTTATTCCACATCACTTCTTCTGCTTCCCATCCAGCCCATACTCCCGTTCCATCGCTCCCAATATCCTCGCCTGCAACCCTGACAAATACGGCTTCGCCTGTTTCCCCAACCCCTGCAACAGCCAATCTACTGACGGGTCATGGTCTGCCACTTGTTGCAATCGCCGCAATCGTGTACGTAACTGCTGCATTGATTTACAATCATCATCTAGCAGTTCTAAGGATTTTAGGTGTTCAATTTTGACTGTGTATTCCCCGTCCCAAGTTTGAACAGTGCAACTGTAATCGCCAACATGAATTATTACACCCCAGCATCCGCCCTTCCCTCGTAAATCTGGGTTGTCCTTTGGAACAAGTATGCAGATTTCGCCTTCGCGGTAGGGATTCGGTACTTTTGTTCGCTCTCGAATTTTATCTACAATATCTTTGACTACACGCCCAGAAGGAACTTTACCCCCAACGGTTTCGACTGCTTTGAGCCATGCTTTCTGCTGCTGCTGTGGTTCTAGTGTTGTCAGTGGCCGTACCTGTCCTTCACTAGTTGGCAGGACTGGTATAGCAACAGATTCTACAGTTACTGTTTTGAACACAGCATTATTTTGTGTCCAATTTGGACACATTTTCAGATTATCTACAACATCTGCCGCCTCAATTAATCTGTAGGGATGACGACGCTCAAACCCAAATCTATCTTTGCAATATTCCTCAAATGTTTTGTGCGTTGAACGGTAGAGACGGCGATCTCGCAGTTCTCTCAAAGCACGACCTGCTTCGTAAAACGCTGTCTCAACTTTTTCTTCTAACCTAACGCGATCGCTCTTTTCCTCCTGCGTTAATTCTGGAACTTCAACAACCGCCACTTCAACAGTTACTACCTCTGGTTCTTCTTGTTTGGGCTGCTTTTTTGTTGGCTTTGGAGTTGCGCTCGTTACGGCGGTGGTCTTTTTGCGTCTAGAAGATGGGTTGTTCATTACCCCACCTCCAGTTCGGCATGGCTGAGATAAGTGTTCCTTTGTGTCATCATGAGAATAGTCTTTATTATTCCAGCCCCACTCCTTAGCTAAGGTTGGGGTTTTTCAATGTTTCTTATATCTTTGCATTTCTGCTGCTTGTGATCGTGTATTCAATTTAAATTTCAAGCCGTCATCACATGATTATGTTTACTGCATATCTGGTCTGAGAACCGGATTAGGACTGGACAGACCACTCGTATTTCTCCTTAATCTGTTGTATTCTAGTTATCCTGTGTGATTTTAGTCCTGATTTTAATCAGAGCTTTTACATTCTTTCTGGAACTGATTCAAAAGCTATGTCTACTTCTCATTTGGGTAATTAGCTCTTTTTCACCACTACTTTTTACATTTTTTAACTCTCATGAAAATTATCAAAAAATCTGACAAGCTTACTCTCAGACAGATGCGGGAAATCGAGTTAGCCGAAGACCAACTTCTCCAGTCTGAGACTGTTCCTCTGACACCACCTGCAATCGAGCAACCTGTACCCGTCGTCCCAGAGCCTGAACCTAACTACATTCCATTGTTAGACAATCCTCCGGTTCAGTCTGTGGGTAACTCCGGCTGGCAGGTTTCTGATGTCTGGCGCGATTTGCGGGTTGATAGTTTTTGTGATTGATAATCTATCTTGTGATAGTTGCAATAATTTTTTTCCTTATTAATGGCAGCAGATTTTTATCGGCTAATTTTGTGAGCTTCTACTACATTGATATCAACATGATTCAACTTAAAATATATTTTAGCTTTTTCTTGTTACTAAGAAAAACTTTGAAATATCGAAATTCACCTATTATAAGGAATTGAGAGTTCACATCATATTTGCTTGACTCTTTAAAACTCTTAAGTTCAGTCTTAAAATCTTGTTCTTCGATTGCTGAATTTTATATGATTTGAAATAGTGGAAAATACTGGAAATATTGTTTTAGAAAGTTTTAGTGATTTCAATCATACTTTCTCTCTAAATTCAGCATAAATGATTAGCAAGTTTTTTGGGGCTTTCATTGTGTTAGCCCTGTTTGACTGTAGTGTGAAAGCTCAGATTAACAGCATTCCGCGAGACGTTCAACCACCTTCAACTACTCCCCTACCAAATCAGGAGCCTCAGCCAATACCCACCCTTCCAAATCTTCCTGCTCCAACCCCTTCTACCACGCCCGAAGAAGAATTTGATACGAATCAAGAAACTTTCACTGTTTCTAAATTTGAAGTTATTGGTGGTACAGTTTTCAGCAAAAAAGTCTTAGATCAAATTCTTGAAAAATACACTAATCGCCCGGTCACGCTTGCTGACTTGTATCAGGCTAGAAAGAAAATCAGTGATTTGTACCTCAGTAAAGGGTACATCCAGTCTGGTGCTTATATTCCGCCGCAAAAAATTCAGGACGGGGTTGTTAAAATTCAAATCATTGAAACCAAGCTCAAAGATAGAGATATTGAAGTTATCGGCACAAAACGCCTAAATCCTGGCTATATTCGGAGTCGCATAGCAGCCTCTAATCTCGGCCCGCTCAACAAAGAAGTTTTGGTGAAGTCTTTACAACTATTAAGAATAGATCCCTTGATCAAAAATTTATCCGCAGACTTACGAGCCGGGAATCTGCCTGGGGAACTTCTACTAGTTGTTGAGATTACGGAGGCAAAAACTTTTAGCACCCAACTGTCTTTCGACAACCAGCGATCACCCAGTGTTGGCGACTTACAAAGGCAATTGCAATTAAAAGAGGCTAATTTGCTGGGGCTTGGGGACGGGCTAAATATCGCTTACAGCAATACAGAGGGAAGTAATTTTCTGAATGTTGCCTACAGCATCCCTCTAAACCCTCATGAAGGCACTCTCTCTTTTAATTACGGCATTTTTGAAGGTAGAGTAATCGAAAATCCCTTCAGCAGTCTTGACATAAAATCTGGCTCACAATTTTACGAACTTACGTTTCGCCAGCCGATAATTCGCTCTGTCAACGAAGAATTTGCTCTTGGACTGACTGCATCTCGGCGCGAAACTGAAATTAGTTTCGTGCCTCTACAACAACGTATTCCTTTTCCTCAGCCTGGATCTGACAATGAAGGGCGTACCAGAATCTCGGCTCTCCGATTCTTTCAAGAGTGGACTGTTCGGAACAGCCGACAAGCTTTTGCTCTGCGATCGCAATTTAATTTAGGCATTGGCGCTTTTAATGCCACCGTCAATCCCACCGCACCTGACAGTCGCTTTTTCTCGTGGGAATTACAATCCCAATGGGCGCAACTTCTAGCTCCCGATACTTTAGTTCTGCTTCGTTTCAGTTCGCAACTGTCAACTACAAATCTTGTATCTCTAGAGCAGTTCGGCTTAGGGGGTTTAAGTAGTGTACGAGGCTATCGCCAAGACTTGTTGCTGGGCAATAATGGCACTTTCGCTTCCGCAGAGATCCAATTTCCTATTTTTCGCTTACCTCAAATCAACGCTAAGTTGCAAGGCATATACTTTACTGATATTGGTATTGTATGGAATAGTACCTCTAACAATAGTACTAATACCCTGGCTTCTACTGGCTTAGGGTTACGTTGGTCACAGGGAGATCGCTTCTTTGCTCAACTCGATTGGGGTCTTCCTTTGATGTCTGTAGACTCGCCAAGACAAACCTTACAAGAAAACGGGATTTATTTCCAGATTCAATACAATCCTTTTTGATCAATTCCCTTCACAATCATTTCTAAACTAGGTGGGGACATAATAATTCCTCTCCTAACAGGCTTAAGAGCCTGATTGCTCACCAAACTCAATTGAAGACGAGAGAGAATAGTTGCTAATACAAGTTTGATTTGAAGCTGCGCCAAGGCAGCGCCAACACATCTGCGACTACCTCCACCAAACGGCAAATATTCATACGGGGAAAACTGGCGTTCTAAGAATCTCTCCGGTATGAACTTTTTAGGCTCTCGGTACACTTCTTGCCTTTGATGTGCCAAATAAACTGAGACATTAACAATTGTTGGAGGTTCTAGGTAATATCCTGCAATTTCTATCGGCTGCTTTACGAATCGTGCAAACGCATTTAAAGCTATTGGATAAAGTCGTAATGTTTCAGAACATACCGCATTTAGATACGGCAATCGAGCTACTTCATTTTTATCTTTATTAGAGTTTGCTCGAAGTTCAAACAAAAGCCTTGCTTGAATTTCAGGTAAGTAATGACTCCAATATAATGCCCATGAGATAGCGGAAACAGTTGTTTCATATCCAGCAAATAATAAAGTTACCAAAGAGTCTCGAAGCTCAATGTCCGTCATTGCTTTACCAAACTCATCTCTTGCTTCGATAAGCATACTCAAAATATCTTTATCTCTAGCTTTTGACATTTTACGTTCAGCAATAAGAGCATATATCTCTTGATCTAGCTGGTCTATTAAGCGCGATTGTGGATTCAATATACCCCAATTTTTTATAATAGGAAGAAAAGACCACAAAACTTGACTTAGGGGATTATCAAAACTCTCAAAAAGGGAATTTACTATACACCGTATTTTATTTTGACGTTCACCTGCTTGCAATCCAAATACGACATTAAGGATCACACGCATAGAAATTTCCTTTACAACTAACTGAACTATAAAAAAACTTCCAGGAGATAATCGATTTATAACTTCTTCAGTTATTTCGCAAATAACCTGACTATACCAACGCATTCGTTCCGAATGAAAGGGGGGTAATAACATCCGCCGTTGACGATGGTGGCGTTCATCCCCAAGAAAAATTATGGAATTTTCTCCTAACAAGAGTTTCACTAAATCACTTTTTTGTATAGAACCAAGATACTCCGGTTCGGATGTGAAAATTTTCTGTATTGCTTCCGGGCTACTAAAGTAAATAAGAGGCGGCATTTCATTCCCTCTAAGCCTAAAAGTATCCCCATATTCCTGTTGCCAACTATCTAAAGTTTCTAATGGTCGAAGTAAAAACTGAATATTTTGTATTAATACAGAAGTTTTTGGGCCATCAGGTAAGTACATTGTAATATTTTCTTGATTTTTAACCTACAAATATTTTATTTTATTTTTAGCAGCAGCTTTTTAGTAAAAGATTTTACAAGACCTAAAAATTAACGATGAGCAAAATAAACAGTACTATAATTGTATTATTATTAACTTTTGATACTGTTAAATTTACTCCTGCATCAGCGCAAATTATTCCAGACAAGACACTTCCAGCAAGTTCTACCATCAACAATCAAGGTAGTAGTATAATAATTGACGGGGGAACTCAGGTTGGGAGAAATTTATATCACAGTTTTAGCGATTTTTCTATCTCTACTGGAAAAACTGCTTTTTTCAATAATTCCGTAAATATTGAAAACATCATTACCCGTGTAACAGGCATATCAAGCTCAGTAATTGATGGAACAATTAGAACTAATGGTAATGCAAACTTATTTTTAATCAATTCCAATGGAATTTTATTTGGTAAGAATGCACGTTTACAAGTAGGTGGCTCTTTCTTGGCAAGTACAGCTAACAGTCTTAATTTTTCCGATGGTATTAAATTTAGTACTACAATCCCTCAAAATAATTCACTATTAAGCATAAATGTACCTCTAGGATTAGAATTTACCACAAATTCATCGGCTCCTATAATAGTGCAAGGGGCTGGACACAACCAGTTTATCATCGGTAATCAAGTAGCTGCTTCAATTACTTTATTGGAATCAGGTCAAAGTGAAGGATTACGCTTACAACCAGGTAGAACCTTTGCTTTAATAGGTGGGGAGGTAGTTTTTGACGGTGGATTAGTTACTGTTCCTTCTGGGCAGATTGCTATAGGTGCTATTAACAACGGTACAGTTAAGCTTTCTAACGATTGGAACTATACAGGAGTCCATGAGTTTAAAAACATTAGCTTTAATAAACAATCTTTGTTGGATACAAGTGGCTTTGCACAAGGAAATATTTCTATTCACGGTAAAAATGTAACTTTTACAGATGCCTCGTTGGCCTTAATTGCGAATTTTGCATCTCCTACTCCAGGAGCTATTAGTGTAAATGCAACGGATACGCTAAATCTAACAGGAATAACTTCGTTTAACGTACAGCCCTTTCTTGGTATAAGAAGAGTTAATCGAGGTATTATTACTGCAACTATTTTTGGACAAGGGGCGGATATATTTCTCTCTGCCCCCAAGATAATCGCTCAAGATTCTGAAGTTGTTTCTACTCTCACTTTTGGACCTGGAAGAAGTGGAAATCTAACAGTAAATTCGTCAGAATTAACAGAAATAAAAAGCGTAGCAATCAATGAAAGCTCTGGAGTTGCTTCTGTGTTTGGAACTATAACTTATGGTTCAGGTAATGCAGGTGATGTAACAATATCAACCAAAAAATTGGTAATTCAAGATGGAGGATCTTTAAGCTCTTTTACGTTTGGAGAAGGGCAGGGAGGAAAAATAACAATAAATGCTTCTGAAACCTTAAAAGTTTCAGGTGGACATTCTGACTTAGTTTTGTTTGCCTACGGAACAGAACCTGTTCCTACATTTTCTCCAAGCAATATTTCATCGCTCTCTATTTCTTCTGGTGATGCTGGTAACATAAGCATTAATACAAAGCAATTAATTGTTGAAAACGGAGCTGCAATTTCCGCGTCTGGTTTACGAACAGGTAACTCCGGGAATGTAAATATCAATTCTTCTGAAACAGTCTATCTTAGTGGCTCAGGATTAGTAAATCCTTCTTTAAATCCTAGTAGAATATCCTCATCTGTAGGCTCTAGTGATCCTTTTGTAAATTACATATACAATCTCAGGCAACCCTCAGATGCTTTATCTGGAAATGTTTTTATTAGAACCGGTAATTTAATCTTAGAAAATAATGCTCAAATTGGAGTTAGGAATGACAGTACAAAAGATGCAGGTACACTTGGGATCGTCGCTAACTCCGCATCTTTAAACAATAGCTCTATTACCGCATCCACCCGATCAGGCGAAGGAGGCAACATTGCTCTGAACGTCACAAAATTAGTATTAGGCAATAGCACTATCACTACAACAGCCGGTGGTAACGGCAACGGTGGTAACCTTACAATTAACGCAGACACGATCACTGGATTCGGCAATAGCAGTATCACAGCCAATGCATTCAGAGGACAAGGCGGTAACGTATCTATCAAAACTAAAGGATTTTTCTTCTCAAATGACAGCTTCGTTTCAGCAAGTTCCCAATTGGGAATCGATGGCAGGGTTGAGCTTGAAGCGTTATATGAACAGCTTGATCCTGCTCAAGTAGAGCCAATACAAATTCAAGCAGATCCTAAAATTACTGCATCTTGCCAGGGGAATCCAAATTCAGGTTCTCCCAGCAAATTCGTGATTATTGGAACAGGGAGCGCACCACGCAACCTTGACTCCCAAATTTCTAACAATAATGGATGGTCGCCCAATGTTGCTATATCTGTTGCTGATAATGATTTGGAAAAATTACCAAATCAAGGCATTCTACCAATTGTAGAAGCACAATCAGTAGTAATAAGCAAATCAGGAGAAATTATTTTATCGGCTTCTCCTTCTAAATTTGTTGGAACAACGGAAGCTTCATCAGACAATTCTTGCTTTACCGCCTATACATCAACAAATAAACGGAGCCAACAGTGAAAATTACAAGGCGTAGATATTTACTTTGTGGGGCTTCAAGTTTTTTTATAACAATATTAAAGCCAGTTAAAGTTTTAGCTACTAACAAAATCAGTAAGCAACAGCAAGCTGAGTTATTGACACAAAGTGGGCATATTTTATTAAATAAAGGACAATATCTATTAGCGATTCAGGATTGGAAGGAAGCAACAAAACTTTATCGCCAATTAGGTTTTGAGGATGGCGTTACGGGAAATTTAGTTAACCAGAGTCTCGCATTACAGGGACTAGGTTTATACCTTAATGCTTTTGATGTTCTCTTGGAAGCCTTGAGAATAAGCAAATCAACTTACTCTCCAACTTCTTTTAAAAATCAAGACCCCCAAAAACTGTATTTAGCAATTCATAAGATAAAACTTACTCCAGTAAATTTGTTGGCACTACAAAATTTAGCAGAAGTTTTACGGCTACTGGGGAATTTAAACGAATCTGAGGCAGTTTTACAAGAAATTATTCAATCACAAACCCCAAACCCATATTTTAATTTTTTCTTGTTATCTTTGGCGAATACTAAAAAATCAAAATATTACCGTTCAATATCACAATATAAATGGATAGAAGAATTAATTTTAAAAAAAGATACTATAGACGAAATTCAAAACAATGCACTTTCTGCTCTCAAGCTTTATCAACAAATAAACAATCTAGAAAATACGCCAAAAGACATAAAACTAAAATCTCAATTAAACAATTTATCATTACTATTGAATTTTCAGGAATGGGTAAACTTACAGAAAAACCAGGATTTCGTAAATAAAAAAAATATTAGCCAGAAAATCCAAAACTTAATAGCTCTAATCTTCCAAAATTATTCCTTATTTGACGAACTATCTGCTAGTCAATCAGTTTACGCCAAGATTGATTTTGCTAATAATTTATACAAAACTACAGACAAACAATTACAGCATATAGCTATACAGTTTGCGGAATCAGCACTAACAACTGCTGAAAGCCTTGATAACAAACTTTTACAATCTTTCTGCTGGGGAACTTTGGGTAAACTTAATCCAGGGAAATCAGAAATATACTTTAATAAAGCTTTGGGATTTGCTCAATCAATTCAAGCGTGGGACATTGCTTATCAATGGCAGCAGCAATTAGCGGATTTATACGGGCAGCAAGGAAAATTTAAAGAAGCTTCTCACTTTTACGAAGCTGCTATCACGAATTTGCAGCAAGTTCGAGGAAATCTCTTAAGTACTAATCCAGATACTCAATTCTTTTTTAATGAAAAAATTGAACCTGTGTACCGCAATTACCTTCGACTATTAATAGCAAAGTCTAATCCTGACTACCAAAAAGTAATTCTAACAAACGAAGAATTTAAAATTACAGAATTAGAAAATTATCTTCAATGCGGCAAACTCAATCTTGTATCTTTAAATGAAATTAAGGATTCAGATTCAACAATTATTCATATAATCGACTTAGTTGATACATTGGAAGTGATTTCTCAGTCGTCTAACTCAATCCATCATCACTCGATTGATTCGACTTTAATTAGAGAACATATTAACAATATTTTGGAAATTTTGCAAAGTAGAAATTTCGCCTATACCACAGAAGAAACAATTCTATCTGACTGCCAAATACTTTATAAATTATTGATTGCACCTATCCAAAATTTAGCCTCTTCAAAAATCTTAGTTTTCACTTTAGATACAACCTTTCAAAGTATACCTATGGGTATACTTCACGATGGCAATAGTTATCTTATTACACACTATGCCATCACCTATACGATGGGATCAAAAATCCAATTCCCTAAATTTTTAGATTCTTCACAATTACGGGCTTTAGTTGCAGGAATTAGTAAGGAATCACCAAGTTTTTCTGCTGCCAACGCCCCTGAAGGACTCAAGCCACTACCAGGGGTTGAAGCAGAAATAGCCAGCATCAAAGAAGAAATTACTTCTACAAAGATATTATTGAACGAGCAATTTGTTAGTTCCATGCTGGATAAAGAACTGACTACAGATAACTTTCCGATAATTCATTTAACAACTCACGCTCAATTTAGCTCTCTTGCTGACAAAACAATGATTTTGGCTTGGGACAAACCTATTACTATTTTAGAATTCAATGATTTGCTTAAAGAAAAAATGCAGCAGTCGAAAAAAGCAGGGCTTGAGTTGTTGGTTTTAAGCGCCTGTCAAACAGCAAAAGGAAACAAAAGATCAGCCTTGGGCATTGCTGGTGTGGCCGCACAAGCAGGAGCTAGAAGTACGATTGCTAGTCTCTGGCAGGTAGATGCCGATTCAACAGCTTTACTTATGAAAATATTTTATAAAGGATTAAAAAATAATTTAACTAAGTCCGAAGCTTTACGCCAAGCACAATTACAGATGTTATTAAACCCTAAATATCAACATCCCTTTAATTGGGCAGCTTTTCTATTAGTTGGTGCTTGGCTATGATGTGGTCAACGCTCTCGCAACTGCTGCAATGTTTTGAAACCTAATTCTATTTTTTTCAATTCAACTTCGTTCCCATTTTTCTTTGCTAACTGTTCTGCTTTCGTGTAGCTTTGTTGCGCTTGTTCCAGTAATAACGCACCTACATAGCGATCGCCTAGTACCCTAAAGATTGTGGGATCTTGACTACCAGCTATAATCCGCGTTTTCAATTCTTTGATAGTCTCGTCTAAAAGAAACTCGGACATAAATACAGTATCCAGATCAAGCGCCGCCTCCTCATCAGGTGGCAACCCCAGGACTTTTACTTGCTGCACTTTTGCTGAAATATCCTGAACCTTATTTAAAGGTAAAAGAGATACTACCGAAGAGCTAAAACTTAGACGTTTACTACCACGATTGGCGATTATCGTAATATTGTAAGCATTCCCATACAGCAATTCTTTTTGCTCTTTTGGGTAAGGGATAACGGTAGTATTAGTCTTTACTTGTACCTCCCAATCAACCTTATTACCTTTTAGCACTACTGTATAGCTATCAGCATCCGCCACTGCTCGCCACGAAATATCCGGCTTATTGTTGATAATCGAATTTCCGTAGGGACTTATTAAAGCTGGCGAATTAGGTTCATCTTCTGGCCCTTTAAAATTGCGTGGGCAAAGTAGGACATTTACCACTGAACACTGCATGGATTCTTTGGCGGGGTGATCGCATATTTCCTTGTCAAATCTTGTGCTACGCTCTATAGTTATAAACTGTCGATTCAGATAGCAGAGAACCCTGACCGGACTACCATTCGGCTCTATTTTTTCACCTAAGCATATTTTTCTTCCTACTCTCCAAGTACGATCATTTCTACTATAAATTCGCCCACTTGGTTCTGCACACATTCTTTTTTCTAATATTTGCTGACTCCAGACGCTGGTACTAGCAAATAATGAAGTAACTAAAATTAGAGTTGATAGAGTTGTTGATACTGCTATAAATCGAGGAATATAAAAAAAGTAAACCGGAGTCCGAGCCATTTTTTGAAAAGTAAAACCCTAACTTTTAGTTTACTATAATAACTAACGATTTTTTTTAATTATTCGCTGTAATAAACTATCTCGCCAGTTAAATACTTCCGGTAGGTCAGAATCAAGTGTCAGACAAGCTTCCCAAGCAAGAAATGAGTTATCACTATCTTCCAAAATATCGTATATTTGTGCTTTTAGACAGTGAACATCTGCTCTTTGGATATCTAATTGTTCAGCTTTTTTTAAATATTGCTGGGCTTCTTGTAATTTCTTATGTTTTAACTTTGCCCATCCCAGATTTTTGTACAATGCAGCTTGTAATTTTGGCATTTGAGTGTTTTTTAATCCTTCTCCTGCTAAAGCGATCGCTGCATCATAGTCACCTTTTAAATTTTTCAATCGTGATAAATTGTTCAAGACTTGGGCTGCTTGCTTATTAAATTTTAGAGCAACATTGTACTGTTGCTCTGCCAAGTCTTTTTCACCCATGTCATCGTACAAAGTTCCCAACCCAAAATATCCTTCCCAGGTGGGGTTTATTTGCAAAGCTTTAGAATAATTACTAGTAGCACAATCATAATCTTTTAGCAATTGGCAGACAAAAGCTAAATTAGTATAGGTGTCCACATCTTGATTATTATATTTTATCGATATAGAATAATATTTCTTGGCATCTTCTAAGTTCTTGGTGCTACGAGCCGCTTTATCAAAATAAAAATTTGCAATATAATTCCTCACTTGAGGACTTATTTTTATAGCTGAATCAAACAATTTTTGTGCGCCCTGAGAATTATTAGCTGATTCAGCTTGTTCTCCTTGAACCACTAGACTTTTAGCTCTTAAAGGTAAGAATATTTGAAAATATGCCGTAGTTCCCAAAATCAATAATCCGAGCCAAATACTAATTCTAAATGCTTTAGATTTTGTTAATCTGTAAAATTTATTTTGCTCATTAATTTTTTCTATTCTCTGTAAAATAATTTTAGTATCTGCTGGACGTTTTCCAGGAGTGGGAGCCATCAAGCTATCAATAATATCTGCCAAAGGTTTATCAATTTGTAGTGCTTTATCTCTCCATATCAGTTTCTCTGTGTGTCGATTTGTAGGTAAATCCATTAGACGAACTCCCGTCATCATACGAACAAAAGTTCGCCCCAGAGCATAAAAATCAGACTGCGGTACAGCTTTTCCATAAATTTGTTCTAATGGTGTATAAAAATGCGAAATTATAATTGTAATTTCATTATCTCCAGCATTTTTACCTGCCCCTCGATTAGCACCAACTTTTGTTAGATAAGTATCTGTTATTTGCCGTGCTGTTCCAAAATCAATCAATGCTAATTGCCCATTTGGTTTGAGCATTATGTTTGCAGGTTTAATATCTCTATGAAAAAAACCTGAATTATGTATTTTTTCTAAAATTTCTACTAACTGCTTTAACCACTCAAGTGCTACAGATTGTGAAATGGGTTGGTGAGAGTTTATCCATTTTTCTAGGTCTTGTCCTTCTATTTTGTCCATGATTAAACATCTAAGCATGAAAGGACTATTCTCAGGACGATAAGTAAAGAAATCTTCTGAACCATTCGTCTGTGGTATATTTTCACAATCTATTAATGATAAAGCCAGAGCTTCTCGCTCAATTAATTGAATTGCTTTAGAAGAAGTCCACCTGACAATTTTCATCACTCGCACTTTTGGTACAGTAATCCATTCTGTTCCTTTATCTTCTATTTCAAAAATTTCATTATAAGTAAATGGATTATCACTCAATTCTCTTAGCGGCTTTAATAGGCGAATTCGATTGTTAATTAATAAAGACTTCCCGCAACCTAGACAAGTATCAGTGCTATCAGGATTTTCACGTTTATCACAAAGAGGATTTATACAGTAATATGACATATTATTTTAGATTTTAATTTTTTAAATTAGTAATTTTATCTAAATGATTATCAAAATTTTGATTTTCAAACTTAGAGTTTTAATTACTTAATAAAATATCTACTGGTAATTCCCCATATATAGCTTTTTATATAACTAGTGTTTTCACACAGCAGGAGCATAGGCGTTCGTCGATTCATCCTAAAAAGGGAATATAGAGGTTACTCTCTTTTAAATAATAGCCTTTCGATTTTTTTGGTAAACTCAAGTAAAGCACTTGCCTAGCAAGGTTTTTATTACAACCAACAAAGCACTGTTTAGCTGAAAAGTACAGCTACTTTATTTAAGTTTTCTTAATATTTTTTTATAAATCTTAGGTTGAGCAGGGAGAGAAAATTTTCTGCTTGCCTCTCTTGATGCTCCATGAATAAATTTCTTATCCGACCCAATACCTCTCGGTTAAGGAATTAGGAGTGACTTTTACTCACGAAGTTATCATGGTTTCAAGTGTGCAACCTGCTCCATTTTTGACAGGATGAGAGCTTAACCGAAAAGTATTGTTATCCGACCCGTATTGCTTGTGCTGTCCAGCATACAGATTTGTCTTTGAGAACCCAACTACTGGAAGCTTCAGCTTGTCGTTGCTGTCAAGTTTTGGGTAAAGGTATAGTTTTTTAGTTATGCCTTCTTATCAAAAATCTTCTTCACTAGTATTGCTATTTTTTCTTTTTAGTGATACATAATTATTGTTTTAGGTTACTTTAAGTAACATTTATAGTGACTTAAGCCTTTCATGTTGACCGCGAAACTAAGAGGACTTGGAAAAACTACAACTTTAGACATAGATAAAGCAAATTTATCTTCGCACTTGCACAAAATATGTTACATCAATGTAAAATACATCTAACATCTATTCGTGAAAAACCAATACTATGAGTTGTGACTTAGGGTAAGAGTAAACCTATGGTTTTGCTTGTTAGACGTGGGAGAAAACCTCTCATTCTTCCAAAAGAACAGCAGTCCTCTGATTCACCATCTTTGCCATCTGTAACTTTTGAAGAAGCTGTAACAACAGTTAACAATTTAGTTTTTACCCAAAAACGACGATATTTGTCTGAGGCTGAGATTGTTGTACTGAAGGGAGCATGGAATAGTCAGGATTTTTCTGAAATAATAGCCCAGCAAACAACATACGCTGGCAATTATCTACAACGTCGCGTAGCTCCTCAGCTATGGACTTTGCTTTCTGAAGTTCTAGGGGAACCAGTAATTAAGCGAAAGGCGCGATTTCTGTTAGAGCAAGCTGTCAGAAAGTATTCTAATTCAGACCTATCCTCTGACATTAACAGTGAAGGTTCAGGTTCTATCAAAGGTCAGCCTCCTGACACATCTGTTTTTTATGGTAGAAAACAAGAACTATTGCAGTTAAAAAAGTTAATTAGCGACTATCGCTGTGTACCCATTACCGGAGTTCCTGGAATTGGCAAGAGTACTTTATCTGCAAAACTTTTATCGGATATTAGCTTAGAATCTTCACAAAAATTTGATTTTCTCATCTGGAAATCAATTACTCATCCAGTACCAATTCAGGATCTAGTGGCTGATTTAATTAAGCTAATCCACCCAATAGAACCATCTATAGTTTTACCTGACCAAACACAAGCAATTATTACTGTTTTAATTAAGCATTTACATTCACACCGTTGTTTAGTCGTTCTAGATGGCTTTGAAGCTTTATTCAGAGCTTCCAATTTAGAGCAACGCCTAGAGTATAAAATACTGATACGACGTTTATTAGAGGAAGAACATCAAAGCCGCTTCATATTAAATTGTCGTGTTTTTCCCAGCGATTTAAATACTGTCTTGAAATATAAACAAGCTATTACTTGCTTTCGATTGGAAGGATTAGACACAGAATCTGCAAGGCAATTCTTGACTGATCAAGGCTTAACAGATCAAGATAAATTACTCGACATAATTTATACTTATCGTGGTAATGTTGCAGAATTACAAGCAGTAGCCCAACGAATTAAATATTTTTTTGCTGGAAGTGCAGAAAAATTTTATCAGCACAAAACAACTTTTATTACCGATGAGTTTCAGTCAATGCTTGATGAAACTTTTAGTGAAGTCTTGACTCCGCTTGAACGATACATCATGGTTTACTTGGCAGAGAGAATATCTTTAGATGTAAGTTTTCTTAGCTTCAATAATTTATTGATTGAAATCAATTCTCAATATGATAACTCTGCTTCCACTTCAACAATAATTAAAGCCTTAGAAAACCTTGAAAGATTTTCATTAGTTGAGAGTATGAAAGACCCCAACACTAAGGAAATTAGCTTCACTTTACAACCCGTAGTCAAAAAATACATTACCCAAAATTCATTAGGGTTGTTGCCTGCTAATGCTTTTCCATCACCAGCAAACGCATCATGAAGGCAAACCCGACATACAAGTTTTCGAGCGCAAGCCCAAGACAGAATCAACGCCAAGGGCAGCTTGAGGAAAACCAAATAAAACTGGAGGTAACGACAACTTAACAATCAAAATCTTGCTAGATGCGAAAATAACCAATGTTCTGTAAGATCAAGCTGGTCATCAAAGGAGGTAAAAAAATATAAACGATTTAAAGGGCAAAACCTACTAAGGAGTTGGCCTTGCCCGGAAATTAGATAATTCAATAATTCCAGAGCGGGGTTGCTATTGGAATGACTAAGAAAGTGGCCGAAAGTTTGGCGACTGAAAACCACTAACTTGTCAGGAAAACACCCACGCTGCTTTACTTTGCCATTATAGCGACAAAGGCACAAGTACAGCTACTTTTTGCTGGCTACTTTTTTGCATTTTGGCAAAAAATTTATAATTTCATTATGTAAATTTTTATAAAGCAGTGTGAAAACCTCTCTCTGAAGCTGAAAATCATAGCTATCAGAGGAATCTACTGTGTTAAATAACCAATACCCCCAAGAATCGGGGATTGGAGCGCAAGTGTTATCTGAAATTTCAGATAGTACATTTTCTGAATACCCCAATAATCTAACAGCAGCCGAGTATCATGAATTGGCTGTTGCCAGTGCAATTCATCCTGAGATAATTGCCCGAAATTTCCGGCATATCGAAGGAGAAACCGTATATAGTTATTTGTTCATATCCCCAGCTATCCCCCGAAAAAATGCTGGACGAGTGACAGATGGTTTTTTAAAAGCGTACCAACATCTCACCACTGGAGGGATGTGGATATCGGGAGTTGACCCGCAACAAAACTGGGAACCAATGGAGTGGGGACGACTCAAACCCACCAACCCGCGTATTGACGGGGAAAAAGGTAAGCCCGTAAAGTACGAGTCACCGCCAAAAGTCCCAAACCGTGTTACTTATTTTGACATCCCCAACTGTATTTGGGATTCGGTGGCAAAACGTTACAATATCAAACGCTACCACTGCCCCCTGGCGCTGCGATTACAAGACAGACTGCATCCAATACTGTTCTGGGAGTGGGTACAGCGACACCCCGAAATACCTATAATTCTGTGCGAAGGCGAGAAGAAGGCGGCCTGTTTACTCAGTTTAGGATTTGCGGCGATCGCCCTCCCTGGTATCTGGAACGGACGAGTGGGAAAGAAAGATTTTGACGAAAGGCTGCATCCTGACTTATTACCACTGGCACAGAAGGGGCGAAAATTCATTATTCTGTTTGACTACGAAACCAAACCCAACACCCGTTGGTCGGTTTATCAAGCAACTGTAAGAACTGGTAAAACAATTGAGGCTGTTGGCTGTGCTTGTGAGGTGGCACTGCTGCCAGGGTCGGAGAAAGGCGTTGATGATTTTGTGGTTGCTAGAGGTGATGATGCCAATGCACTGTTGACAGCAATTATTGATGATGCTCACTCATTGAAAGATTATCAGCAATTGTTCCTCATCAAGCACCGGGGACTGAGAAAGTATAGACCAGATGCGCTGATCAATACAAAATATTTAACCCAAGCAGTTGCAGTTCAGGACAAAGAAACAACCAACATACCACAACAGACAGTATGTGTATTACAAACCCAAAAGCCAGAAAAACCTTTTGATTTTCTGCCTCAGCCAGAGCAGTCAGAGCAGCCAGAGCAACCAGAGGAAATACCCCCAGGTCATCGCGGAAAAATCAAGTACAAGCTCAAAAAATTGAGACAACAGCCACAACCCAAAAGTATTATCTTCCCAAAAACAGGCTTAGTGGTACTGATTTCTGACATGGGTACGGGGAAAACCGAATTAATGCGTTGGTGGCGTGATGCTCACCCTGACCAAAGATTTCTCAACAACGGGCATCGGGTGAATCTGCTGAAAAATCTGGCAGAACGTTTGAAAACCTTGATGTATTCTGACCTTGGTTATGCTGGCATGACCCAAGCACAAGCCCTCAGCATTACCATCGACAGTTTATATAAGTTAAACACCCAGGCCCTAACTTACGGCTGTATTTTCATTGACGAAACTTGCCAATACCTGACACACCTACTGCACAGTAATACTTGCAAGGAACATCGCGCACTCATACTGTCTGTATTAGAACATATTGTTTACAATGCGCCTTTAGTTGTCATCGCTGACGCACACATGGATGACATCACCATTGATTTTTTCATGGCCATGCGACCAGTTGGGGAGCAACCATACATTATTAAAAATGAATGGAAGAATGGAGAGCGCACCATCTATTGGTATGAGGGGATGGATTCTTCCGCGTTGGTGGCGCAAATCTCGGCGGCAATCATGATGGGTCAAAAAGTCATGGTGGTTTCGGATTCTAAACGATTCATCAAGAAACTTGACAAATCTTTGAGTATACAGATTTTAGAGTCTGACCCAATACCACAGGATCAAGAAGCTGCTACTTTATCTCTAAAACCACCTCATTCCCACACCCATAAATCTTTACGAGTTTGGTCTGTACATTCTGATAATTCCGGCAGTGATGAGAATGTGGCCTTCATTAAGGACATCACCAACGCTGTCAAGAATATAGATGTACTTCTAACTTCGCCTAGTCTGGGTACTGGTGTTGACATCTCACAATATCATTTTGATTTAGTATTCGGTGTCTTTCATGCAGTTTCCCAAACTGCCACCGAATGCGCTCAACAGCTGTGGCGTTATCGTCCCAAAGTGCCGATTCATGTTTGGGTAGCACCTCTTCCACCATTCGGTTACAAAGAAATCAACCCCACCAAAATCAAGGAAAGGATACTTCAAACGAATGAAATCACTGCTTTTCTCATCAAAATCGACCGGCAAACAGGTAAGCGCGGGGCTGAGAAAGATTGGGCATTAGACGCTTACTGTCAAATTCAAGCTGCACGTCACCAGTCAATCAATAACTTACGGGCTGACCTGAGATCGCTCTTGTCCGATATGGGCAATACTATTGTCCCAACCGGAGATCATCTTGATGTCGCAGCTTGGGAATCCTTAAAATATGCGGCTGATGCCCTGGATGCTGCTCATCATCAGTCTGTCGCCAAAGCCAATACCATTTCCAAGGGTGAGTACCGCGCACGGCAAAGTAAAGATTATCTTTCTCCCGATGAGGCTTACGAGTGTGAGAAATTCCGTATTTGGGATTCCTACGGTATGGAAGTCACTGAATCTCTTGTCGAGAAAGATAACGGCGGTAGACTCATAGGTGAGATCGCATCTTTAGAGGCCATCTTATCTTCATCCCCTTCTACAATCCTTGATTCTCGGACTAACCAACAATACCCTGCACCACCAGAATTTGTCAGTGCCAAAGACCTAGCCGAGCGAAATAAATTACCATTCTGCACAGATTGGGGTAATTACTCTGCCAAGTGGTTAGCTCGTTTCAACTTAGGACTACATGACATTCTCAAAAGGTTAGTAGCTGGTGAAGAAATTACTGCCGCCGACAAACAACTATTAAATATGACCCACATCGCAAAACAATGTGCTGCTCACATTAAAGCAATTTTGGGTTTTACTGTCCCGCCTGATTGCCAACCGATTTGGCTGTTGGCCACTTTAGTCGCGCAGTTGGGACTCAGTTTAGATTTTCGCAAATCTGGGCCTCGTGGAATGCAGGTTAAACTATTTTCGCTTTCTAAGTCGGAATTAGATTTTGCATTACAAGTTATCGCTCATCGTCAACAGCAACGAACTGATTACGCTCAAACACAGTCCTCGCAAGGAGTTGAACCTGTTTCTTCTCCCGTATCCACCCCCCCCATAAATGGTATAGGAAATCCCTTAGTTGAGGGGGTGGATACTACGCTGGCTCGACCAGATCCAAATAACAGAATTACACTACTTCACTGTGTTGAAATGCTTCGCTCTGGTATTACCAAAGGAGCCGATGCTATCAAAGGAATTCTCAAGCGATGGGCTACTGATTGGCGATGGCAGGTCGTTCTTGAACTGGAGGCTCTAGCACAGGATGAATTGCCGGATCTATCCCAAGCATTTCCCCAGTTTTACGATTGGCTGTCTGAGGATGTACTGCCAATGGAAAACATAACTTAGTAATTATTGAGATCGGTGTTGACCTTTTCGGAGAAAATATTACTTATGAGAATCTCACTTTTGAGAATTGTCATTCCGATAAGTCAATGTCTGAATCTATTGAAAGCTCGTTCACTTCCCCCCTGCTTCTCCCGGCTCCTATACCTCTGCTTGAACACCCAGCAGAGGTATATTTAGCATCCCTTTCCCCTGGTTCACGCAAGTCCATGCGCTATGCTTTGGATGCTGTTGCACGGTTGTTGACAGATAATACCTGTGATGCAATGACCCTCAACTGGGCGGCTGTGCGCTACAAGCATACCGCCGCCATACGTGCTGCCTTCAGTCAAAAGTATGCACCAGCTTATGTTAACAAGCTGTTATCTGCTGTGCGGCGAGTTTTAAAAGAAGCTCTGCGGCTCGAACTAATCGATGCTGTTGATTTTTCTCGTGCTGTAGATATAAAAAACCTGAAAGATAGCCAGCAGTTGCGGGGGCGGATCATCAGCCAAGAAGAAATTAATGCCCTGATGCAAGTTTGTTTTGATGACCCGACTCCTGGAGGTTATCGAGATGCTGCCCTCATTGGTATCTTGCGTGGTTGTGGGGTTCGTCGCTCCGAGTTAGTGAATTTAAATGTAACTGACCTGGACTTGAAGACTGGGGCGGTCTTTGTTCGTCATGGCAAGGGAGGAAAAGACCGGACAGTGTATTTACCCGAAAGCGGTTTGTCTGTTGTGGGCGATTGGCTCTCCCTTCGAGGACGAGAAGATTCTCCATTGCTATGCCAAGTCAACAAATCAGGACGAATTGTTCGGCAACGCCTCACCTCCCAAGCTGTGCTGTTCATTTTGCTCAAGCGCGGTCAACAAATTGGAGTAGAGAACTTTTCCGCCCATGATTTTCGCAGAACTTTCATCTCCGAACTGCTTGATTCTGGGGAAGATATCTCTACAGTACAAAGGTTGGCAGGACACGCCAATACTAACCAGACTGCTAGGTATGACCGTCGCGGGGAAGAAACTAAACGTCGCGCTGTTCAAAAGTTGACTATCCCTGTTCGGTCAAAAAAATCTGTGAACTCAATGTAGTTTCTATACGCTGCTCTATAGAACCCATTTGGGATCTATGAAGTAGCTAACCGTTTGAGCATAAGTCTGACAAAACAGAGATGAATTTTAGTCGTCGCATTCTCCAAAGTTCTTTCAAAATTTTTGACC